>CAILQO010000123.1 GCA_903836285.1 uncultured Chloroflexota bacterium | reverse complement strand
GACGGCATACGAGATGGAATCTCGTGACTGGAGTTCAGACGTGTGCTCTTCGATCTCGGTTGACGTGGTCGAGATGCCGACCGCCGAGGCGCTGAAGTCCGGCGCAATGGCCCTCTTCGATGAGAAGTACGGCGACGTGGCGCGCGTCGTCACGGTGCCGGCCCCCGGGCCGCTGCTTGGTCCGGAGACGTTCGACGGCGCGATCCTGAGCCGCGAACTGTGTGGCGGGACCCATGCGCGTCGCACGGGGTCGGTTGGGCCGTTTGTGATCGTCTCCGAGGGAAGTACCGGGTCGGGGATCCGGCGCATCGAGGCGCTCGCTGGCGCCGCCGCCGAAGCGTGGCTGGATCATCAGGCGCACCTGCTTGAGGAGGCGTCTGGGCGGTTGGGTGCCACGGCCGACGAGTTGCCGGGGAGGGTCGACGCGGTTCTGGCCGACCTGGCGGAGGCACGCAAGCGCCTTGACGCGGCGGAGCGACGCGCGGCGCAGGAGGCCCTTGGGTCGGTCTTGGCGTCGGCAGTTGATGCCGGCGCGGCGTCATTGGTCTTTGCCGAGGTCTCGGCGGAGGTTGGCCCGACCTTCGAGCGGTTGCGCGAGGCGTCGGACTGGCTGCGAGACAAGCTTGCGCGCCCGTCGGTGATCGTGCTTGCCTCGGTTGTTGACGGGCGCGTGCAGGTGACGGCGGCGGTGTCCCGCGAGGTGTCTGCCACGGTTGGGGCGGGCAAGGTGCTTGGCGAGGTTGTGGCAGAGCTCGGTGGTCGCGGCGGCGGGAGGCCGGAGATGGCCCAAGGCGGCGGTGGCGACCCGGCCAAGCTTGGGGCGGCGCTTGTTCGGGGGCTTGGCTTCGCGCGTGCCGCCCTCCCCGGCGAGGGCGGCACGGCGACGCGCCAAGGCTAGGTTGGATTCGGGCGGCCCCGTGTGGGGCCGCCGGGCAGTGGTCAGGTCGTGGCGGGGACCGGTTGTCCGACCGGCAGCAACTTGATCTGGGCGGCGGTCACCGGGATGACGTTTGCCCAGACGTAGTTGGCCTGCAGGGTGCGCAAGTCGGGAATGGCGTGCAACTGGCGGTCGGCGCCGACGACGTAGACCGTGCCCGAACCGTTGGCCTCCCACAGGAGGCGACCCTCGGCGGGGGTGTCCATCGGGATCGCATCGATGGCTGCCGGTGCGACGTCCATCTCGGCGATACGCGACCAGTCAATCTGGGAAAGCATTGCGGTGTCCGTGGGTGAGACCCAGACAAGCAGGCCGTTCTCGTCGACGCCGTAGGTGTCGCCGGTGGTGGCGTTTCGCACCCAGCCGCGGAAGGTGCGCGCGCCGGTGACCGGGTCGCGCGTGGCGCGGGCGACGCTGCGGGCGAATCCCTTGTTGGACGTGACCACGATTGAGGCCGGGTCGGTGCCACGCGTCCAGGCGTAGCGCAAGGGGACCGGCGTGGGGGTGGGGATGCGCGTGGGTGTCGGTGGCGGCGGTGCGGGGGAGTCGTTGGAGCTACCGCCCGAGGTGGAGACCGGGTCTGAGGCCGGTGGCGGGTCAGTGGGCCGGTTCCGGTTTACGTTCGTGCCGTCACCAAGTTGTCCGGTGGAATTTTTGCCCCAGCAGTACGTGGTTGCACCGGCAAGGCCGCAGGTGTGGAAGAAGCCCGGTGAAAGGCGCGTGAACGAAAGCGACCCGACAACCGCCGTCGGCACCGAGGCATTGGTGGTTGAGCCGATACCCAACTGGCCATCACTGTTGCTACCCCAGCAGTAGGCCGCGTTGGTGGGGGTGGTGGCACACGTGTGGAAATCGCCGGCAGCGATCTGGCTCCACAGCACCGGGCCGCCGGACGGGTCGGACACTAAGGTAGGGATGTTCCTGTCTGCGGTGGTACCGTCACCCAGTTGGCGATCACTGTTAGCACCCCAGCAGTAGGCCGCGTTGGTGGTGGTGACGGCGCACGTGTGGTAACTACCGGCAGCGATCTTGCTCCACGTCACCGGGCCGCCGGACGGGTTGGAGACGAGGGTGGGGACGTTCTTGGCTGCGGTGGTGCCGTCACCCAGTTGGCCACCGCCGTTATCACCCCAGCAGT
>CAILQO010000122.1 GCA_903836285.1 uncultured Chloroflexota bacterium | reverse complement strand
GTGGTCGCGCAACCACAGCATGATGGCGGCGATGGTGTTTGGAATGGTCGTGGCGGTGACACGCAAGATGTTGGCCTGTTCCACGACGTGGCCAGTGACCACCAGTTCGGATCGGAACTCTGATGAGTCGGCGACGTAGATTTCAAGGAAGATGACTGGGTCGGCGGGCACGATGTTGTGGATCGCGCGCTCTTCCGCCTCCTTGGCGAGGTACCCTGCGCCATCCTCGCCTTCGGGGCGGTTGCAGACGATGCGTAACGTGCCGGACGAGGCCGCATCATGAATGATCTTCAGGGCGGTGTCGTCAACGACGAGTTGATCGACGCGCAACTCCCATGAACGCATCATGCGGGACGTCACCGAGGTTGCGAGGATCGCGACGATAAAGAAGGTCGCGATCTCAAGACCGTCGGGTCGCTTGATGATGTTGACGGCCAAGGTGTATGCGAAGACGACGGTGATCACGCCGAAGACGACCGCCAAGGCGGGGCGTCGCTCGCGCAGGTAAGCCAAGGTGACGGCAAAGGCCCCAGACAGCATCAGCGCGATGACGCCGGTGGCATAGGCGCCGCCCTGCGCATCGACTGACGCATCAAACCAGATGGTGACGGCAGCGGCGATGGCGGTGAGGATCAGGGTCAGTGGCCGAATTGCCCCCACGAAGTCGGGTGCCATGCCGTACTTCGGTAGGTAGTTGGGGACGAGGTTGAGCAGCCCGGCCATCGCCGAGGCACCGGCAAACCAGAGGATCGAGACGGTCGAGATGTCGTACACGACGCCAAAGCCGGTTCCGAGGAACTCGTACGCCAAGTAGGCCAACGCCCGCCCGTTGGCCTTGCCTCCGGGCAGGAACTCGTTTGCCGGGATCAACGTAGTCGTGATCAGGCTGCTGCCCATGAGGTACAGGCTCATGATCACGGCGGAACCGGCCAGCAGCTTGTACGAGTTGCGAATTCGGCCGGCCGGTCGCGCGGGCGTATCCGAGGCATCACCTTGGACTTGGGGCATCACGGCGACACCCGTCTCGAAACCCGACAAGCCAAGGGCGAGGTTCGGGAACAGGAGGGCGGCGGCAAGGATCATCGCCACCGGGTCGCCGAACGTGGCAAACAGGCCGGAAGTCCACGTCCCGAGGACGACCGGGTTTGCGGCGATCTGCATCAGGCCGACGCCAATGACAGCGGCATTCAGCGCGAGGTAGACGACCACGAGGCCGACGGCAAGACCGATGGCCTCCTTGAAGCCTTTCAGGAACACGGCGCCAAGACCAATGATCAACGCGAGGGTAACTTCGACCGGGTAGTGGTGAAGGACCTTGGGCGCGAGTGGGTTCTCGATGATGTGGGCCGTCGCATCGGCGGCCGACAGGGTGATCGTGATGATCCACGATGTGGCGGCGAAGCCAAGCAGGGCCAAAATGAACGTCTTCCCTTGCCACCGAGGCAACAGACCTCGAAGCATTTGAATGGAACCTTCCCCGTGCGGGCTATCGTTCGCCACCTTGATGTACATCGGCAGCGCCCCGAACAGGGTCACGAGGATGAGGATGGCGGTAGCCACCGGTGCAAGCGCACCCGCGGCAAGGAAGGCAATCCCAGGCTGGTAGCCAAGCGTCGAGAAGTAGTC
>CAILQO010000121.1 GCA_903836285.1 uncultured Chloroflexota bacterium | reverse complement strand
GTGGTCGCGCTACTCGCACCGGTCTCCGTCACCGTCACCGTCGGCGAACCGGTCAGGGTCGCGCCTCCGCCGGCCTCCGTCGCCGTCACCTGAATGGCGACCGACTTCGCGCCGCGCACTGGCGAGGCCAGTGCGGACAGGTAGCCACTCGTCGGCGCCGTCGTCGTCGCAGGCGCCACCGCGTCGGTCACTTCTTGATAGGCGATTACGACCGATGGCGCAGTGTTGTCCACCTCGAAGGTGGTGCCGGTCACCGTCCCGAGGGAGTTGCCCGCGGTGTCGGTCCCGGCGAGGGTGACCGTGACGTTGCCGTTGCCCGACGCCACGGCGTGGGCGTACGTCCACACCGTGGAACTAGTGGAGGTCATGGCGGTCGCGGCGACGGTATTCGTCCCACTCAGGGCGATCGTCGGCGCAGTGGTCATCGCCTCATTGAAGGTGGCCGTGATCGTGAGCGTCTCACCGGACTTGACGGTGCGATTCGCGCTATACGTCACCGCCGCCGTCGGCGCCGTCGTGTCGAGGTTGTACGACTGATTGCTGCCAGAGACCGTGGCGCTGGCGAGGGCGTTTCCAGCGGCGTCGGTCACACTGGCCCCGCCCGGAACGACCGTGAGGCCGAGGGTGGCGGTGCTGGTCGTGCCGTAGTTGCCGGTGGTGCCTGTCACGCCAAGCGTGACCGTCCACGAGGTGCCGGACCCGGTCACGCTGGCGATGGTCGGCGCCGTGCCGCCGATGCCCGCCCCGGCGTTCACCGAGAAGTTGGCGGCGACGAGGCCGGTCACGCTCTCACTGGTTGTGACGGTAAAGACCGGCGCAGAAGTACCTTGGGTGAGGGCGGCGGCGCTACTGGCACGCACGATCGAAGAAACCGTCGGCGCCGTCGTGTCGATGATGAGCGCCTTGGCATTCCCAAGCGACCCGGAGGCGCCGGGGCTGGCCAAGGTGAGGGTCGCGTCGTTACCGGCGGCGTCCTTGATCGTCCCGCTGTTCAGGGCGAGTGAGGTCGTCGCGGCGTAGTCGAGGTCCGCCGAGGTGTCGCCGGACGCCACGGTGTACGTGAAGGTCAGGACGGTCGTCCCGCTGCCGGAGGTGTAGTTGACCGGCGTGGTCGCCGACGACCCCGTGGTCAGCGTGAGCTGCGGCGTCCCGCCTGTCGTCACCACCGTCACCGGCTCAGTAAAGGTCACCGTGACCGGCACCGACTGCGCCGCCTTGTACGACCCGTCGGCAAGCGTCGAGGTGACGCCCGTGACGGTCGCCGACGTGGTGTCGAGGTTGTACGACTCGTTCGTGCCGGACACCGTCGCGCTGGCGAGGGCGTTGCCCGCCGCATCGATGGCGTTGCTGGCCGGCACGACGGTCAGGCCAAGCGTCGCATTCGCGTTCGACCCATAGTCGCCGGTGGTGCCAGTGACGCCAAGCGTGACCGTCCAGGTCGTGCCGGATCCGGTCACGGAGGCGACGGTCGGCGCGGTCCCGCCGATGCCACTGCCGGCGTTCACCGTGAAGTTGGCGGTGGTGACGCCCGTGACGCTCTCCGAGAAGGTCACCGTGAAGACCGGTGCGGATGCACCCGTCGTCAGGGCAACGGCGCTATTGGCCCGCACCACCGAGGTGACCGTCGGTGGCGTCGTGTCGATGGCGAAGGTGCCGCCGCTGGTGATCGTCGTACCGGTATTGCCGGCGAGGTCCACCCCAGAAACGGACACCGTCGCCGTGCCATCGGCGTACGTGCCGGCGTTCGCGAGGACGACGGTGTAGACGTAGGTGTACGGCCCGCTGCCGGTCGTGGAGGCCGACGAGATGTCGGTCGTCCCCGGCTGGTCGATAGAGATCGTGGGCGCACTTGCCAGTGCCTCGTTCGCCGTGACCGTCACCGTCACCGCACCCGTGCTGAGGGGCGCCGTGCGCGAGTAGGTGATGGCGTAGGTCGGCGCGGTGTTGTCGATGGTGAAGCCTGTCTGGCCGGTCGCGGACAAGGTATTCCCCGCCGTGTCGGTCGCCCCGACCGTCGCCGTCACCGTGCCGTTCCCGGCCGGGATCGTGAACGTGCCGGTGTAGGTCGTCCCGGTGCTGAGCGCCAAGGTCACCGTCGGCAAGGTGCCACCGGTAAACGTCCCCGCCACAAGCGAGAGGGTCGGCGTGCCGGAGATGGCATTCGTCTCGGTGAAGGTCGCGGTGACCGTCACGCTGTCGCCCGACTTGTTCGGCCCGGTCGCGTCCGAAGACCCGCCGTCGGAGTACGCCAAGACGACCGTCGGCGCGGTGTTGTCGATGGTGAAGCCGGTCTGACCGGTCGCGGCGAGGGTGTTCCCCGCCGTGTCGGTCGCCCCAACCGTCGCCGTCACCGTGCCGTTCCCGGCCGGAATCGTGAACGTGCCGGTGTAGGTCGTCCCGGTGCTGAGCGCCAAGGTCACCGTCGGCAAGGTGCCACCGGTAAACGTC
>CAILQO010000120.1 GCA_903836285.1 uncultured Chloroflexota bacterium | reverse complement strand
TCCAACCGAGTCAGTGCGCCACGTCGGATTGCCGGATACCGTGCTACCGGATCCTTCCGGCGCCACGGCACGTGCTCAGGCTCGAATCGTTACACCTTAGCCACGCGCACACTACGCCCAGTCGCAACGCTTTCGTAGAGGGCCTCGATCACCGCTGTCTGAGCAAGGCCGTCCTCTGCCGGACTTGCCAGATGTTGGGCACGGACCGCGTGCGCGAAGTGATCCGCCTCGCCGGCGTACTGGTCAAACCCCGACGAGTAGATGTACTCGTCGCCGGATGCACGGCTGACCCGCACGGTTGCCTGCCCGGGGCCAGGCAGGTATGCCTTCTCAACGCGCACCGACGCCGAGGTGCCAGCGATTTCGTAGAACTGCGAACCCATTGACTCGAAGCCTCCGTCGATGATCGCCAAGCGACCGCCGGGGAAGCGGAGGATGCCGGCAAACGACATGTCGACCTCGAACTTGTCAGACATCCGTTGGAACGCGACAACCTCTTCCGGTTCAACGCCAAATGCAAGCCGCGCGGCGTTCACGGCGTAGCACCCGACGTCCATTAGGCCTCCACCCTCCATGTCCGGGCGGATTCGATGGTCGCGGTTCTCCAGGCGTGGACCGCTCATGACGTAGTTGAAGGCCGCACGTACGTAGGCGACGTCACCGACTGCGCCTGCGTCGAGCAACGCGCGCACGATGGTGTGTTGCGGATGGTGGCGGTACATGAACGCCTCCATCAGGATGACCCCAGCGTTGTCGCAGGCGGCCTTCATCACGCGGGCGTCCGCCAACGTGCGCGCCAGCGGCTTCTCGCAGAGGACGTGCTTGCCCGCCTGCGCGGCCTTGACCGTCCACTCAAGGTGCATCGAGTTCGGCAAGCCGATGTAGACAGCGTCGATTCCGGGGTCGGCGAGGAGTGCCTCGTACGAACCGTGTGCTGCCGGAATCTGCAAGTCCGTTGCGAAGGCTTGCGCCGCCTCGAGCGTCCGGCTTCCAACGGCGGCGACAACGCCCTCGGTGCCATTTCGGACCCCCGGGACGAACGCACGCTTTGCAATCGCTGCCGTGCTCAGGATTCCCCACCGCAACTTCGCCATGGTCATTTCCTCAAGGACGTCGTTTCCGCAGTGAACCGGGCAGCCCCCTCCCGCGCCGACACGAAGGAGGGGATCATCGGGCTAAAGCTCGCCGTAACGTGCTTCGCGGACGGTGGTGTTGCGGAACCGACCAAGTGCGCCCCGGAAGTACTCCATCACGGCACGCCCGTCACCGCTGAACAGCACGAACCGTGACCCGCGACCGATCCACTCCTCGATCAGCGGCTCAGTCTGGAAGTGCCCACCGGCTGCGATGCCGCGCTTCTGGGCGGTATCGATGATGTATTGCGTTGCTTCGACGAACTTCGGGTGCGCGTAATCGTCAGGCACGCCCAACTGGATTGACAGGTCGTTTGGTCCGATGAAGATGACATCGATGCCACCGACGTCGAGGATCTTCTCGAGGTTCTCGATCGCTGGCACGCTTTCGATGCCGATCATGACGACGACATTCTTGCCGCGCTCTTCAAGGTACGTCTTGGCTGCCGGGGACGGGTACTCGCCATGGTCGCGGACCCGGTCGCGAAGGACGCCTTTCAGCGGTCGGTTCCGGGCGGCTGTCACCACGTCCGCGACCTCGGCGGCTGTCTCGCAGTACGGGACAAGGACACCGTGGAAGCCGGCGTCGAGCGCCATCACCGTCGCGTGCGGTTCGGAGTCCTTGACGCGGATGATCGGGCAGGTGCCAGTGGAATGGAGGGCGAGCGCTAGGTCGGCGGTCTCGCTCCGTCCCGTTGGTGCGTGTTCAGTGTCGACGATGACGTAGTCGAACCCGAGGCGCCCGAAGATCGGCGCGAACCGCGGATTGCGTACCAGGGAGGTCATCGTGCCGTAGATGCGTTCGCCGGATGCGATCTTTGCGCGCAGTGCCGAGCCGTCCATGCTTCTCCTCGTGTGGCACCGGCCCAAGCCTGGCACCGTCGGGGATGGTACCCCGCGTCCCGTGCGACGGCGGCGATGCACTACACCACGATATTGAGCATTCGACGTACGCTGTAATACGGAGGGAACGATGCCGATGGGAATCGCTCGCGCTTGGGCGGTCGCGGGAGCGGTCGCGGCGTTCTTCGGGGTCGGTCTTGGGGCGTTCGGCGCCCACGCACTCTCGGACCTGCCTGCGGAGCGTGTGGCGAACTGGGAGACGGGCGCCCGCTACCAGATGTATCACGCGTTCGGGCTGCTCGCGGTCGCACTCGCAGTCGGACGCTGGCCAACCTCGGTCGCTCGGCACGCGGGCACCGCGTTCGTTGCCGGGATTGTGCTGTTCTCCGGTAGCTTGTACGCGATTGCGCTGAGCGGTGTTCGCCTGTTCGGAGCCGTCGCCCCAATCGGCGGCGCGGCCTTTCTTATCGGTTGGGCACTCCTCGGCTTGACGGCGTGGCGCGAGCAGTAGCCCTGCCCGTTTCGCAATGGCTTTCGCCGTAGCGACGCCCAGGTGCCGTCGCGTCGCTTTAACTGCCGACTCCTCCGGCAGTCACGTGCTTGCCGGGCGACTGCTGTTGCGAGATGGTTGCGAAGGTCCGTTCAACGGACTATGCTGACAGCACTGGCGATTAGGTGACGTTCGTGGCGCGCGTCGCATGCGCGACTGCCGCTGAGGACCACGACACGGACGGCACGTCGGCGAGGGTGGAGATTAATGGAGAAACGAGTACGCACGCGACGCGCGACGCTAGCCGGACTGGCCGGAACGTTCGCCGGGGTTGTCGCAGTCGCCTGCGGCGGCGAAGCCGCGCCAGCCGCGAAACCAGCCGAGCCGACGAAGGCGCCAGCTGCGGCCCCGACCGCGGCGAAGCCCGCGGAACCGACCAAGGCACCCGCGGCCCAGCCGACGACGGCGCCCGCCGCCGCGCAGTCTGGCGGCGCCAAGACCCTGCCCGACGCCAAGATTGCGTGGGAGACGTTCCGGGGCGGCGACGGCACGTGGCCGGAGCTCATGATCAAGACGTTCAAGGAAAAGTTCCCGAACGTCACGGTTGAGTACCGCCCCATCGCTCTCGACAACAACAACCAGCAGTCTGCTTACCCGAAAATGCTTGCAGCCGCTCAGGCTGGCAGCCTCGGTGACCTGCACGCTTGGGATCCGTCGCACTGGCAGATGTACCAGGCTGCCAAGCGCAAGATCATCGCACCGGTCGACGACCTGATCGCGCGTGACAAGTACGACCTCGCGCAGTTCTTCAAGCCGTTCATCGATTACCAGAAGTGGCAGGGCAAGACGTGGGGGCTCCCCAGCTGGGGTTGGACCGGACAGGATGGGTTTCTTTACAACACCCAGCTTCTCGAGGCGGCGGGGGCCAAGCTACCTGATCCGAAGTCGCCCGACTGGACGATGGCGAAGCTCTACGACATCGTAGTTCAAGTCGGCAAGTACATGCAGAAAACCAATGGATTTGGCCTGTGGACGACTCTGCCAAGCTCGCCGGGAACGACCACGTTCACTCGTGCGTTCAACGGGGACAAGTTCAGTGAGGATGGCAAGAAGGCGATCTTGACCGACCCAGCCGCCAAGGAGGCGATGCGCTGGGTCTACGACCTCTCGAACAAGGAGAAGGTCATCGCCCACGCAGAAAATATGCCCAAGGATATCTCTGCAGATCAGATGTTCGTGAATGGGCAGATTGCAATCACTCACCAGGGCTCTCTTGGTGTGTTCAACATCAACAAGCTGAACAAGGATGGCGCGCTCAAGTTCCAGTCAGTTCTTTTCCCGAAGCGCAAGGACGGCAAGCGACCCTCAGAGTTGCGGGGCGGGACGTGGAACATTAACGCTGCATCCAAGGCGACTGACCAGACGTGGGAATTCTTGAAGCACATCGTCAGCAAGGACGGTGCGCTGGCATTCAACACGATGTCTGGCAATCAGGCGAACGTCCGACCCGACATCATGAAGGACAAGTATTTCGCTGATCCGAACTTCCAAAACTACCTCGAGAACTTCGAGGGTGCCATGGTTCACATTATCCCTTCAAACCTGCGTGGGATGGAGCTCGATCCGGTGTTCGCCGAGAAGGGCAATCCTTGGTATTTCGGCAAGGTTGGTTTTGAGGATGGCCTGAAGACCTGGAACGACGAGCTGCAGAGAATCCTGGATCAGCCAGAACTCTGAGTTTCGGTCGTCTAAGCCTCTAGGCGGGTACGATGGATCCATGGCTGATTCTCGTCTCGTCTACTCCACGGATGATGGGCGCGTCGCTGCCAGAAAGCCGGTTTCGCGACGCGCGTCCGTCTCTGGACCGCCAGTGCCGGCTGCCCCTGCCGATGGCGTGGTCCGCCTCTGGCGGGTGAAGGGTGGGCGCGGAGGAAAGGTCGTCACGGTCGTGACCGGACTTCCCGCCGCTGCACTCGAAGACGTTGGGCGTGAGTTGCGGAAGGTCGCCGGCGCCGGCGGTGCGACTCGTGGTGACGCTGTCGAAATTCAGGGCGACTGTCGTGAACGTCTGCAGACGCGCCTTGAGGCGATGGGGTATCGCGTGAAGTTCGCGGGAGGCTAGATCCGGAACCACCACCTCTGGCATGACCGGGTCTGCTTCTCGCGTCGGCCACGCCCCATGCGAAGGACTATGTGATGGCCGACTACCGTATTGTGCAGCCGGACGCCCTCGAAGCCACCGGGACCGCCGTTTTCGAAGCCTTGGGGGCGCCTCACGACATCGCCGCCGAGGTCGCGGGCCATCTGGTCCGGGCGAACCTAGCCGGGCACGATAGCCACGGAGCGATCAGGATCCCGCAGTACGCCGGCCAGATTGCCGCAGGCGTGGTGCATCCGGCGGCGCGACCGTCAATTATCGGCGGGCGTGGCGCGACGGTCCTCGTCGATGGTGCACGCGGCTTCGGGCAGGTCGCGACGAGGTTTGCCCTCGTCGAGGCGATGTCCCGCGCGCGCGTTCACGGAATTGCAGGCGCGGCGATCCGGCAGGCCAACCATATCGGGCGTGTCGGCGACTATGCCGAAATCGCCGCCGCTGAAGGCCTCGTCACGATCCTCACCGTTGGAGGGGCCGGGCCGGGTGTTGGGGCGGCGACCCCGTTCGGCGGTGCGGCCCGCTTTCTCGGGACGAACCCCTGGTCAATGGGGATCCCGGTCGGCAGCGACGGCGCACCTCCGGTCCTCGTCGACTTCGCCACGACGGTGGTGGCCGAGGGCAAGGTAAAGGTTGCTCGGGCGAAGCACGAGTCGCTGCCGCCCGGATGCATCACGGATAAGGATGGGGCGCCAAGCACCGATCCGGAGGACTTCTACGCTGGCGGACTGTTGCTGCCGTTTGGTGGGCACAAGGGGTACGGCCTCGCGTTGGCGTCAGCCTTGATGGGCACGTTGGCGATCATTGACGACGCCCACCCGACGATGGCCGGCAATCTGGCGGACGCGCGTGAGGGTGCCGAGTTGGCATCCCGCGCCGCGGGGGCATTCCTTGTGGTGATCGACCCATCGGCATTTGGAGATGCCGAGGCGTACCGCGACCGGGTGGCACGCGTGACGGGCGAGCTGCGAAAGGTCCCAGCGGCGGGAACCGGCACCGTGATGCTCCCGGGCGATCCGGAGGCCCGCACGACAGCGGCCCGCAGGGCGTCTGGCATCGCGTTGCCGGACGACACCTGGCAGGCCATCGAAGCGATTGCATCCGCAAACGGGGTGACGATGCCCGAGGCGCAGTAGGAGCCCGTTGGCACAAGGATCACACCGACCATTTTGGGTGTATGCGTCGCCCCCTTGAGGCAGTGAAGGACGCGGCGCAGGAAGATCCTGCGAAGCCGTCACGGTTACTCCCCACTCCTCGGAGAAGGGACGGTCGTGGGACGCATCTTCAGCCGGAAACAGATGGTGCTCGACGAGGTCTTCAGGTTGAGAGTTAGGTGCTGCGGGTGGCGGTTTTCGCGGGACCTCTCGCAGGCGCAGGACACGGCGCCAATCCGGCCACGTTCGACCCTACCGGCACGTTCCGGTCATCAGTCGGGTCCAGGTCCACGTGCCCAAAGGTAGCGTCACCCCGCGCGTCCTTCGCTTGGTGGTGGTCATCCTCGCGGCTCGCTCCGTGTGGGCGCGAGTGCATCGCTTAGGGAACGGCGGCGCTGCTCAAGACGTCCCCGGATGACGTCGCCCAGGCGAAGACGACCCCGCGCCTCCCCACGAAACGCGGGGTCGGAACGTTCATGGCCGTTGGCGTTCGTCTGCCCACTCGCGCCCCTATGCGCGTGGCACGTCTGGCTTGGCACCCCCATCCCGCCGCGGGTAGCGGTCCGCGTCTCGGGCGCGGTACTTCTCCATGACCGATTCCAGTCCGGACTGCATGTCAATCCCTTGAGAGTTGGCGAGGCAGATTAGCGTGTAGATGATGTCGGCCATCTCGAGAGCCAAGTCTTGAGTTGCCTCGTCGGCTTTCTTCGGCTTCTCGCCGAACTGATGGTTGACTACCCGTGCCAACTCGCCGAGTTCCTCGGTCAGGCGGGCAAGCTGTGACAGTGGGTGCCAGTACGACCAACCGCGGTCACGCATCCACGCGTCGACGAGCGTTTGCGCGTCGCGCAACGTCATGTCCGCGGACGACGTCGTTCCGCCAGTCACGAGCGGGTGCCCCAATGCTGACGAGCGAGGTTCAGCGCCCGCGACGATTCATTGACTGCCGCCTTGACACGCGCTGGAGCGGTGCCCCCCGGAATATCGCGCGCGGTGATCGATGCCTCGACCGTCGCCGCCTCAAGTGCGTCGTCCTCAAACGCTGGGTGGTACGTGCGCAACTCCGTTGGCGTCAGTTCGGTGATCGCCCGACCGTCATTCAAGCGGTCTACCACCAGCCGCTTCACGACGTCGTACGCCGTGCGGAACGGCACCTCTGCCCGCACGAGGTAATCGGCGAGGTCGGTCGCGGTGGAGTAGCCCGCGCCGGCGCGAAAGAGGGCGCGGTCGCGGTCGATTTCGAGTGATGCAACGGCGACGGTCAGGGCGCGCAATGCCCCTCGCACGGTCCGCGCCGTGTCGAACAGGGCTTCCTTGTCGTCTTGCAGGTCGCGGCCGTAGGTCATCGGCAAGCCCTTCTGCATGACCAACAGGTGTTGCAGATGCCCGAAGACGCGCCCAGCCTTGCCCCGCGTCAACTCGGCAGCGTCGGGGTTGCGCTTCTGGGGCATGATGCTGCTGCCCTCGGCCCATGATGGGTCGAGGCGCACGAGGCCGAACTCGGTGGTCGCCCAGAGCGTGATGTCCTCGGACAGGCGCGAAAGGTGGGCCATGAGAATGGATGCCGCCGCGGCAAACTCGATCGCAAAGTCACGGTCGGAGACGGCGTCCATGCTGTTTGCACTGATCCCGTCAAAGCCGAGGGTGGCGGCGACGCGTTCGCGCTGGATCGGGAAGGTCGTTCCTGCGAGTGCGGCGGACCCGAGCGGCAGCACATTCGCGGAACGCCACGCGGTGTCGAGGCGTTCAAGGTCGCGGCGCAACATCTCGGCGTAGGCGTGCAGATGGTGCCCCCACGTCACCGGTTGTGCGCTTTGCACGTGGGTGTACCCAGGGAAGGGCGACGCGGCGTGCACTCCCGCCCGCTCCAGGATGGCGCTTTGCAGGCCGATGACGGCATGGGCAATCTCCGCGCACGCTTCGCGTGTCCAGAGGCGGACGTCGGTCGCTACCTGATCGTTTCGGCTTCGGGCAGTGTGCAGGCGCCGACCCATGTCCTCGCCACGACCGGGATAACGCGTCTCCAAGACCTGCCGAAGGCGGAGTTCGACGTGGCTATGGATGTCCTCGCCGATCGGAACGAGGAGATGAC
>CAILQO010000119.1 GCA_903836285.1 uncultured Chloroflexota bacterium | reverse complement strand
CGGTGTTCGGCGTTCCGTACTTGATCTCCATCGCCTTGACCTGCGCGGTCGCGTCCCGGGTCAGGTCGAAGAAGTTGAGGACGCGCGCCGAGAGGTCGCGCATGATCAGGTCGACCGGTTGGTTCGCGGCCTTCTGGGCCTGCAGCTTCTGGTAGATATCCGACCCGCCGACGAACCCCGAGATGTCGCTGAGGTCGAGCGAGCCGCCGACGCCGGTGGAGTCGGCCCACTCCGAGATGGTCTTCTTGAGGTACGCGTTGTGGTCCGGGTGCCAGTCGACCATCTGGACGACCTGCAGCTTCCCGGCGACCTTCGCCTGGGCGGACACGCCCGCCTGAGCGACCCCGGCCAACCCCGGCGCCAGGCCACCTGCAATCGCGGCAACGGCGCCCACCGCGCCTGAGGCGCGGCCGAGCAGACCCCGACGCGTCACTGCACTCGCCATGTGGAGCTCCCCCTTCGTTGTTGCCGGACCTCGGCACGGCCGCGGCGCGACCGCTGCGGGCCCCTCGTCACCGGGCATGGATCCCGACATATCGGCATGATACCTGCGCGCAACCTTGCGCGCGTCACCCGACGGCGGCACCACCCTCAAAGGCGCCGCGCTGCGCCCGGACCGAGGAACCATGATGGCCCGAACCACGCACGCCGGCCCATTTGATTGGCCCGCCATTCGCGCCTACGACGGCGCCCATCGCGCACGGGTCGCCATGCCAACCGGAGGCATCGGCACCGGAACGGTCGCCCTCGGTGGCCGCGGCGACCTCCGCGACTGGGAGGTCGTCAACCGTCCGGCCAAGGGCTTCGCGCCCCGCCCCGCCTTCCTCGCCCTCCGCACGCGCGACGCCGCCGGCCACGTCGTCGCCCGTGTCTTGGAAGGCCCACTCGATGACCACGTATATGAAGGACCACTCGGGGCGACCGCACCGACGCACGGCTTACCCCGCTTCCGCGAGGCGACCTTTCGCGCGGCGTACCCCTTCGGCTGCGTCGACCTGCACGATGCCGACATCCCGCTTCGCGTCAGTCTCGGCGCGTGGAACCCCCTCGTCCCGGGCGATGTCGCCAACAGCAGTCGCCCACTAATGGCCATCGAGGTTGCCCTCGCCAACGACACCGGTGCCCCCGTTGAGGCGTCAGTCGCCTTCGCCCTGCGGAACTTCATCGGGACCAACGGCGAAACCGGCACCCCTCGGCGCAACGTCAACGAGGCGCGCACCACCGATTTACCCGGAGGCGCGACCCTTCGCGGCGTCGCGATGCGCACCGACGGCCTCACCCCAGACCACGAAGCGTGGGGCACCGTGGCGATCTCCACGACCGCCGACGACGTCACCGTGCGCACCACATGGTCTAGCGCCGGGTGGGGCGGCCCGCTCCTCGAGTTCTGGGACGCCTTCCTCGCCACCGGCACCGCCGCACCGGTCTCCGGGAACCCGGCCGAGGATGCCCCCATCGCGACCGTCTGCGTGCGCACCATGGTCGCGGCGCATACCACCGTCACGGTGCCGCTCGTGCTGTCGTGGCACTTCCCCAACCGCCTGTCGTGGACACCCGACGGCGCGCCGGTCGGCCTCGGCGGCGGCGCAAACGCCTTCGGCCTACCCGTCGTCGGCAACCACTACACCGGCCAGTTCACCGACGCGTGGGACGTGGCCGTGCAGTCGGCGCCACTTCTCACCGAACTACAGGTTGCGACCCGTCGCTTCGTCGAGACGGTGACCGGGAGCAACCTCCCGGTGGAGGTGCAGGAAGCCGCCCTCTTCAACCTCTCGACGCTTCGGTCGCAGACCTGTTTTCGCACGCCCGACGGCCACTTCTGGGGGTGGGAGGGCACGTTCGATCACACGGGGAGCTGCTATGGCAGTTGCACCCATGTGTGGAACTACGAGCAGTCGGTGCCGTTCCTGTTCGGCGAACTCGCACGCGACGCCCGTCGCCTTGAATTCCTCGTCGGCACGCGCGACGACGGCCACATGGCGTTTCGCCTCGCGCTTCCTCTGGACCATCCCGAGGCGATCTCCCGCAACGCGACGTACCCGGCGGCGGCCGACGGCCAGATGGGGTGCGTCATCAAGGCACACCGTGAGTGGCACC
This sequence comes from uncultured Chloroflexota bacterium, assembly GCA_903836285.1. Taxonomy (GTDB): domain Bacteria; phylum Chloroflexota; class UBA11872; order UBA12225; family UBA12225; genus CAILQO01. The sequence continues at coordinate 6,577 of CAILQO010000119.1, read as the reverse complement.
TTTCCGGCGACGACGCCTTTCTGCGCGAGATCTGGCCCCGCGTCCGCGCCGCCGTGGCGTACGCGTGGATCCCCGGCGGGTGGGACGCCGACCGCGACGGCGTAATGGAGGGGACGCAGCACAACACGATGGATGTGGAGTACTTCGGCCCGAATGCGCAGATGGGGGCGTGGTACCTCGGCGCCCTCCGGGCCGGCGCCGCGATGGCGCGGGCGATGAGCGACGATGCCTTTGCGACCGAGTGCGACCGTCTCGCCGATGCCGGGCGTGACTGGATGGACGTACACCTCTGGAATGGCGAGTTCTTTACGCACGAGATCCGCCCGCCGGGGACGTGGGACGCCGTGGCGCCGGGCCTTCGCCACCCGTCGATGGGCGCGCGCGACGCCTCGTCGCCAGAGTGGCAGCTCGGTGCCGGATGCCTCGTCGACCAACTCATTGGCCAAGTGCTGGCGCACGTCACCGGCCTCGGCCACCTCCTCGCGCCCGACCACGTGCGCGAGACGCTCCGAAGCATCGCGCGCTACAACCGCAAGGACGGCTTCCACGACCACTTCAACCCGATGCGGTCGTACGTCGGTGGCAACGAAACGGCCCTCTTGATGGCGAGTTACCCCCACGGCGACCGGCCGGCCCTGCCCTTCCCGTACTACGCCGAGGTCATGACCGGCTTCGAGTACACGGCGGCCGTCGGGATGTTGCAGGAGGGCCACGCCGCGCCCGACCTGCGCGAGGAGGGCCTGCGCGTCATCCGTGACATCCGCGCACGCTACGACGGGCGACGCCGGAACCCGTTCGACGAGGCCGAGTGCGGTCACCACTACGCCCGGGCGATGTTGGCGTGGGGGGCAATCATCGCCATCAGCGGCTTCCGTTGGGATGGGACGACCGGAACGATGCACCTCGCGCCGCTTCCGGCCGGGCGCGACGAGGCACGGTGGCCGTGGTCGAACGGCGACGCCTGGGGGACAGTCCGTCTGCGACGCACCGGTTCGGGCACCGCCGTGACGGTCGAGGTTGCCCACGGCGCCCTCGCCGTGCGCACGATTCGCGTCGGCGACGAGGTGGTGCCGCCCGCCTGAGGCGCCTCGGCCCGGCTAACCGCTGGCAAACGCGCGCCACGCGGCCACCACGGCAATCGCACAGGCAAGACCGAGAAGTAGGTTCCCTCGCCACCGCGTCACGACGACGCAGACCACCACGCCGATGGCATCGACGCCAAGCGTGACGGCCCGCCCGCCATCGGGCGCGGTGACGACGGCGACGTTCGCGGCGGCCAACGACGCGAGGACGGCCGGCCCCATCAGTTGCAGGTACCGGATAGCAAACGGGGGCCACCGGTCAACCCCAGGCACCAGCATGGGGATTGCCCGCGACGGGTAGGTGACCGCCGCCATCAGCACCGCGAGGAGGACCAGCGACGCTGTCACCGCGCGGCGTCCGGTTCCGGCACGGCGAGGCCAACGATCGGGCCGAGGACGCCGCCGAGGACAATCCCCGACCCGGTCCCGAACGCGAGCGACGCACCGACCCCGATCGCCGCCCCAGCCATCGCCGCGGCGTGTTCCCGACGCCCACTTGCGAGGCCGACCGCGAGACCCGCCATCGCCGCGGGAAAGACGACGTCGAGACCGAGGCGCGCCGGATCCACGACGGTGCCACCGATGACAGCGCCAAGGGAGGTCCCGACCAACCACGGGAACCATGTGCCCAACGCCGCCCCAACCCAGTAGCCGGTCACATCGGCACGCCCGGCCCGCCGGAAGTGCGCGATGCCGAGGGCGAACGCCTCGTCGCTCAGGGCGTACGCCATCGCGGCCCGTTGCAGACGAGGCACCGATTGCACCCACGGCGCCATCGCCGCGCTATAGAGGAGATGGCGGGCGTTGAGCATCGCCACCATCACGACGATGAACGGGATCGCCACCCCTTGAGCGACCGCCCCGACCGCGGCGAACTGCGACCCACCGGCGAAGACGGTCACGCTGGTGAAGACGACGTCGGCAATGGTGAAGCCCGCACCGCGCGCCGCCACGCCGTACACGATGCCGAACGCCATCGCCGACACCGCCATCGCGGTGCTGTCAAGGGCCACGCGACGCCGCAGCGCGCGCAGGTCAGCCTCGCCCGTAGCCGTCACCATCCCTCCATCCACCCCGAGCGGCGGCGTGGCCGAGGAAGGTAACGTCGGGCCTTCCTACGCGACGTCCTCTGGGGGTACCGGCCCGACGCCTCTTGGGACCGCCGGCACCTTCGTAATCAGCGTATGCGCCGGCCCCATCTCCCGAAACCGCAAAGGCGGAGGCACCACCCGGTACCCCCGCCCAACGAACCTCACGCCCGCACGTCGAGTTTCGGCGTCAAGCTGTCACCAAGGCATCGTGCGCTTGGTGTAGCGCCGCCCCTTCTCGGCCGCGACCTCGCCATGCGGGCCGCTGCAGATACGCACACCCTCGTCGATCCGCATCTCGACGTCGTCCTCGCGCACCGTGTTCAGGAACGCGATGCCGGCAGCGCGTGCCGCGGCGAAAACGCGCGAGCGGGCGTTTTCCATGATCTTCGGGAACGGCTCGTCATGGTTGTCGGGGAAGCCATAGCTCATGCCCATGTCGCCCGGGCCCCACTCCGCGAAGCCGATTCCGGGAACCGCGACACTCGCCTCCACGTTTGCGACCGCCCGATGGTTTTCGATCTTTAGCCCCAACAGGATCTCGCCCTTCGGGTTGAGCGGCCAGACGTCCGCCTTGTGGACGTACTCGACGCCGGTCATGCCCCACACCTGCGAGGCAATCCCCTGCCCGCCGGCACCGCGTCGCCCCTGCTCGAGGCCCGTGCCGGAGTACGGCGCGAACGGGTAGCGGGCCGCCTCGACAAAGATCTTGACCGCCTCGGGCGACTCGGCATGGCAGAGCAACAGCCCGTGAACGCCCTGCGCGAGGACCTGCTTGACCATCCACGTGTTCGCCCGCATCGAGACCGGGTCGGACCCTTCACACGGCAGTGTGCAGATGACCGCCGGGGTGCGATGCCCGCTCCGCGTCGGCCCGCCATCGACTAGGCCACGCATGAACTCATGCAGGCGCGTCAGGTCGAACGGCTCATGCTCGAACTCGTACATGATGAAGTCGGCCCACGTGCCGGCAGCCTTCTTGCCCCCCTCGTAGGACCGCTCACCCGCTCCGGTGTAGTAGATCGGCTGCCCTTGCTCGAGCAACTCGATGGCCCGGTTGATCCGCGCGCTCATCCGCCTTCTCCTTGGGTGCGCCGGGCACCGCCCCCCGTCCCTCCGGGAACCGTCCCACCGCCGGTCGGCTAGCGTAGCACCGGCGCTACCGGCCCGCTGCCGTCTGTACCTCCAACAACCAGGGCGTGCCATCGTGCTAGCCTCAATCTCCCGGATAACCGAATGAGCGACGCCCAGACCGCCGCCGGTGGCACCCTCGCCTTCCTGTTCTCCGACGTCGAAGGCAGCACACGGGCGTGGGAAGCCTCGGGGGACGTTGCCACCGCCACCTCGCATCAGTCGACCGGGATGTCGGTCGCCCTCGCCCGCCACGATGCGGTCATGCGCGATGCGTTTGCCACGAACCACGGTGTCGTCTTCTCCACCGCCGGCGACGCATTCGCTGTCGCCTTCCCGACGGCGCACGATGCCTTGGCGGCGGCGATTGATGCCCAGATGGCGCTTGCCGACATCGACTGGCAGGCGCACGGGGTGGCCGACGGCCTGCGAGTACGCATCGCGCTGCATGTCGGCCCCGCGCAACGCCGCGGCGATGACTACTTTGGCCCGACGCTCAACCGTGCCGCGCGCATCCTCGCCACCGGCCACGGCGGTCAGGTCCTCCTCTCGGAGGTCGCGGCCGGCCTCGCGCGCGACACCCTTCTGCCGTGGATGGCGTTGCGCGACCTTGGCGAACACCGCCTCAAGGACCTCAGCCGGCCGGAACGCATCTTCCAACTCGATTGCCCACCACTGCCCACCACCTTCCCGGCCCTGCGCACCCTTGAGAGCCGCCCACACAACCTCCCCCCGCAGCTGACAGCGTTCGTCGGACGTGAGGCGCTCCTCGCCTCGATCGCGCCGCGCCTACGTGAGGCGTCCACGCGGCTGCTCACCCTCGTCGGCCCAGGCGGCACCGGCAAGACTCGACTGGCCCTGCAACTCGCGGCCGACGCACTCGAGACCTTCAGCGATGGCGCCTTCTTTGTGGGCTTGGAGCCGGTACGCGAACCGGCCAACGTCGCCGCCGCGATCGCCACCGCGCTTGGCCTCAGTGCGAGCGGTCCCCGACCGCTTCGTGACGTCGTGGCCGACTACGTGCGCGCGAAGCACCTTCTGCTCATCTTGGACAACTTTGAGCACGTGATCGACGCGGCGACCCTCGTCGCGGACCTGCTGCGCGCCGCGCCCCGCCTGACGGTGGTGGTGACTTCGCGCGAGATCTTGAAAGTCTCGGGTGAGCAGGTCGCGCAAGTGCCTGCATTTGACCGGCCAAGCTACCGTCCGCCGCCAACGCCGGAGCAATTGACGCAGCACGAGGCGGTGCGCCTTTTCATCGACCGAGCAACGAGCGTGCGCGCCGACTTCGCTGTGACGACGGAGAACGCCCCGGCGATCGCTGAAATCTGCTACCGCCTCGACGGCCTCCCGTTGGCCATCGAACTTGCGGCGGCGCGTGTACGCACCTTTCCGCCCCCCGCGTTGCTCCAGCGCCTGGCGCGCGGCCTAAACACCGCCCTCGCCGGCGGCGGCGGTCGCGACGTGACAAGCAGGCAGCGAACCCTCGACGGTGCCATTGCTTGGAGTTACGACCTGCTCTCGGCCGACGAACGCACCCTCCTGCTCCGCCTGTGCGCGTTCAGCGGTGGCTTTACCTTCGAGATGGCCGAGTTCGCGGCCTCGGACCCGGACACGCCGGGTGTCGTCGGCGACGTAGACGTCGTCACCGGCGTCGAAGGCCTCGCAGACAAGTCACTCATCGGGCAAGAGGCCACGCCCGACGGCTCGGCGCGTTTCCGCATGCTCGAGACGATCCGTGAGTTCACGCACGCGCAGGCTCGCGCGCTCGGCATTGATGAGGACATTCGTAGCCGCCACCTTACTTGCATGGTGGCGGTCACCGAAGCGATGGCGCCATCGCTCGAAAGCGATGAGGCTGGGACGGCGCTGGACCTCCTCGAACGGGAACGCGACAACCTGCGCGAGGCGCTCGACCATGCGGTGGCGTCGCCCGCCGATCCCGTCCGCCTCGCCAACGGCGTGCGGATCATGGTTGCATCGCACGAGGCTTGGAAGATGCGCCTCGGGACCGGTGAGGCACGTGCCCATCTGGACAGACTCATGCGTCAGTACGATCCCCTCGTACCGGGGAGTGTGGCAACCCCCGAGGTGACTGGCGCCATGCCTTCTGCCATCGTGGCCGATGCCCGCGTGCAGGTCGCCCGGAACGGCACGATCGGCTACGGGCTGCCTGCGTGGCTCGTCCCGGCGCTTCGCGAGGCGGTCGAAACCTATGGCGCGAACGGCGACCGTCGTCGCGAAGCGCGCGCCATCACGAGCCTCGCGACGACGCACGGGATGATCGGCGACGTGTCAGACGCATTCGTCATCGACCTCGCCACGCAGAGCGCGACGCTTGCCGAGTCGGCGGGTGACCTTCCCACGGCGTCAATCGCCTTGGTGCGCGCCGGTATCACGCATCTCGAAGGCGGGGACGTCATCACCGCCGGCCACGTCCTGGAACGCGCCCTTGCCCTTGCCACGCGAGCGCGCAACGGGAGTGCCATCACTGACGCGACCTCCATCCTCGGCATCACGCGCTTCACCCAACAGCGGTGGGCAGAGGCGCACGCCCTCTTCCATTCGCTCGCGGGACGCGCCGCCGCCGCAGCGTTCATGCCTCAGGTCTGGGAGGCGCGCACGAATCTCGCCCTCGGACGCTGGGAGAGCGCGCGCACCATCCTCGACCGTGCGCGTGGACACGCCGACCGCCTTGGTGACGCGATGATGCGCGCCGTCGCAACCTTCTGGCTGGGCGAGGTGGCCCGCGCCGGCGGCGACCGCGACGACGCCGCCGCCTTCTATGCGGAGGCCCTTGCCGTCATGGACGTGCCCGACGCCCTTGGGCACTACTCGCGGGCACATCTCGGTTTGGCAATCCTCGCCGACGAGGCCGGGGACATCGCCGGTGCGCGAACCCACTTGGTCGCGGCGACTGAGGCACCACCGGAGACGCTCAGCCTGCAGCTGCCGGAGATGCTTGCGACCATCGCCGGAATCGTTGCGAAGCACGACCCCCACGTCGCCGCCCTCGCATGGGCATCCGCGCAGGCGATCATGGCTCAGACGCGCACGAATCCGGTGATCCCGCACGATGCGACGCGCGTCGGCGCGATCGTCGACGCCGTGCGTATCCACCTCGGCGACAACGCCATGGCGTCCCCTCCGACGACCAACGACGCGGCGATTGCACTCGCCCGCACTGCCGTCGCGTCACTCCCCAGTTGAGCCGGGCGCACGACCCTCGCGGGTACACTCCCGGCCACGCCCGCCTCCGGGCGAAACCACCACGCG
>CAILQO010000118.1 GCA_903836285.1 uncultured Chloroflexota bacterium | reverse complement strand
GTCGATGGCGTTCGTTCCGGGAACAACGACAAGGCCGAGGTATTCGGTGCCGTTCTGACCACTGTTTCCGTTGACGCCAGACATCCCGAGGGTGACGGTCCACGTGGTCCCGCTACCGGTCACGGCGGCGATGGTGGGTGTGCCGTTGACGCCGCCACCGGCATCGACTGCGAAGTTGTTCTCGTCGAGTCCGGTGACCGATTCATTCGTGGTGACGGCAAACTCTGGGGCAGGGGTGCCGGCGGTGAGCGTGGCGACGCCGTTGGCACGGGTGATCGAGGCCACACGCGGCCCGACGTTGTCGAGGAAGTACGACTCGTTGGCGCCGCTGCTTTGTACGGAGGCGTCGGCGATGAGGTTGCCTGCGCGGTCGCGCACGCGATTGTTCCCAGAGGTGAGCGGGCGAACGCCGAGGGTCGCGAGAGCATTCGTGCCGTAGTCGCCACTCGTTCCGGTCAACCCCAAAGTGACGGTGACCACCGCGCTATTGCTGCCGGTGACTGACGCGATCGTTGGCGCCGTGCCAGCGATGCCGGTGCCAACGATGACCTCAAATGAACCGGTCGTGGCGACGACCTCCTCGTCGAAGGTGACGGTGAAGGACGGGGGCGATGCGCCGTTGGTGAGCTGGTCCGCCGTGCGCACGATTGAAAGCACGGTCGGTGGGATCGTGTCGTTCACGACCGTGAATGCAGCGGCCGGCGCAGTGGTGAGAGCATTCCCGGCACGGTCAAAGGCACTCACCGACGCGGTGACCGACCCATTGTTTGAGGACGGGACGGTGTAGGTCGAGGTCCACGTAAGCGGGTCGCCGGTCGCTGACAGCGGCTGCGCGCCGGCTGGGAAGTTGGGCAAGTCCCCGGCCTGGGTGAGCGTGATCGTCGGCGTGCCCTGCAGGCCGTTCGCCTCGGTGAAGGTCGCCCGGATCGTCACGGTGTCGCGGTCCCGGACGGTGCGGGCGAGCGGGTTGGCGAACGCGGTGCCGTCGAGGCTGTAGGTCAAGGCGGCTGTCGGCGCGACGTTGTCGATGGTGAAGGCGGGAAGGCCGGTGGCCGACAGGACATTCGTTGCGGTGTCGGTGGCACCGATCGACGCGGACACCGTGCCGTTCCCGTCGGGGACGGTGAAGCTGCCGGAATAGGCGAGGCCGCTGCCGCTGTTCGACAGGGTCACGGTGGGGAGGATCACCCCGCCCGGCGCCGTCCACGTCCCTGCGGTGAACGCGACGGTCGGTGCGCCCTGCAGGCCGACCGCCTCGACGACGGTCACGGTCACGACAACGGTGTCGCCGGACTTGTACGGGCCGCTGGCATTCGTCTGGCCGCCATCCGAGAAGGCGATGGTGGCCGTCGGTGCCGTCGTGTCGACCTCGAATGCAGTGGCACCGGACACGACCGCGGGATTGGTGGCGGTGTCGGCAAGGCTGACCGTGACGCTTGCGGTGCCGTCTTGTCCGGCAAGCACGTCGTAGCGGTGGTAGGTGTCGCCGACGCTGCTTGCCGCCGTGTAGGTCTCGACCGGCGACAGGGTCCGCGCCCCGCTGAGGGTGAGGGCGATTGGCGCGGCAAGGGCGGTCGCCTCGACGGTGGTGGCGCGCACGACGACGAACTCGCCGGCCTTTACCGGGCGTGCCGGGGCGCTACCGGCAGCCTCGTAGTTGAGATTGGCGGCGTCCGTGCGGCTGGCAGGTGCGACCGACGTGATGGCGTACGCGAGAGCGACGGTCGGGGCGACGGTGTCGACGCTGAACGATGTGGTGCCCTGCGCCACGGCGGCGTTGCCGGCGACGTCGGGTGCGGTGACGCCCACCGTCGCGGTTCCGTCTTGCCCGGAGGCAACGGTGTAGGCGTGGTAGGTGACGAGGTCGGACGCGGCGTAGGTGGTGATCGGGGCGATCGTGCGTCCGCCACTCAGGGCGAGCGTGACGGGGCTGGCGAGTGGACTGGCGTCGCTAGCGGTGGCCCGGACGACGACGACCTCGCCGGCACGAACCGGTCGTGTCAAGGCGGGGTCGTAGCTGAGGCCGGATGCGGTTGCCGTGTTGGGGACGGCGTTCGCGATTGCGTAGGCGAGGGTGATCGCGGGTGGCGTCGTGTCGATCGTGAAGGTTGCGCCCGAGGTGATCGTGGTCCCGACGTTGCCGGTGATGTCGGTGCCATCGACGGAGACGGTCGCGGTGCCGTCGACATTCGTCGTGCCGTTCGCGGCGGCGATGGTGAACAACGAGTACGTGAACGTGTTCGTGCCCGCGCCGATTTGGGTGTCAGCTCCCAGGACGTCGCCGCTTCCCGGCTGGTTGATTGAAACCCGCGGGGGGGCCCTGAGCGGCTCGTTGCTCGTCACGGAGATGGTGAAGGGGCCGGTACTGGCTGGTGACGGCCGGGAGTACGCGACGATGTACGTCGGGCCGGTGGTGTCGAGGAAGTACGAGGCACCAGTCGTGACGACCGCGACCTTGTTGCCAAGGTCGTCCTGCGCTGTCCGGTTCGCGACTGAGTCGAGGCGGATCGACGCGTTACCGGTATCGCCATGGTTCCCGGTCGCGCCGTTACGGCTGAGCGTGACCTTCCAGGTGGCGGCGGCCCCGATCACCTCGCTGATCACCGGCGCGCCGGAAACGCCTCCCCCAATGACCACCGCGAAGTCGTCTTTCGAGACCGAACGAACGGGTTCGGAGTAGTTCACCGTGAACGACATGGTCGCCACGGCACCGATCTGGGGTTGGGCGCCCCCAGCGAGGATGATTGACGTCACCACCGGTGCGATGGCATCCGGGGTAGGCGTGGCGGTGGCGGTCGCGCCAACGGTGGCGGTGCGTGTCGGCGACGAGGTGCTTGTCGGGGTGGCCGTGCGCGTGGCGAACGGGGTCGCGGTCGGCGCCGCGGCGATCCCGGACGGTGCCGGTTGCACCGCGGTGAGGACCACGGCGTACCGCTGGGAGAGTTCCTGGAACTCGTTGCCGGCGGAAGTGGGGAGCCACACCACGAGGTAGAGGTAGTCAACGTCGCCAGGGGCGAGTCCGTAGTACGAGAGCCCGCTCGGGATGTTGAAGGTCGTGCCCTCGGTATCGACCAACAGGCCGTTGGCGCTGAGGCCGGGACGTGGGCCACCCATCGGGCATGCGTCGGCGAGAGGCGGTGTCGGGTAGGCGGTCGGCAGCGACGGGTCGGGCGTGCGGCTCGCGGTCGGCGTCCACGTCATGATGCGCCCGGAGGCGTCGTAGGACCATGCACCCGGTGGCGGCGGTGTCAGTGTCGCGGCTGGTGTCGGGGTGATCGAGGGCGTCCAGGTGATCACGCGCCCAACTGAGTCGTACTGGATCACCGGCGACCCGGTAGGGGTGGGCGACTGGCTTGCAGTCGGCGTGGTGGTCGGAGTCCGCGTGGGGGTGCCGGTCGCCGTCGCGGTTGCGGTATGCGTTGACGTTGGCGTGTACGTGACGGGCGTGCGCGTGAAGCGCGGTGTCCCGCGCAGGCCGGGGGGAGTGGGGTAGTCGAAGTACTCGGGGTTGCACCGCTCATTGCGTGCGGTAAGGATCGGCTTGCCCGGGACGAGGAGAGGGGTCGCGGCGAACGTCCCGGAGGCGGAGGTGGCGACCGATTGCACGGCGGTACCCGGCGAGAAGCGCAAGGTGCCGCTGGCGACCGACATGTCGGCCTTGCCGAGGCTTCGCCCGTCGGTTCGCACGACGGCGGTCCCTCCGGTGAGACCGGTGACCTCGCTCATGTAGACGGGGGCGCCGGCGTTGGAGCTCTCGGGGCAGGCGACGGGCTGCGACCCCGCGGCGTCGCTCGAGCAACGGAAAACGGCGACTTGCAGCCCGTTGGCGACGTCGTGCTCAAGGAGGGACGGCACTGGTGTGGTGGTGCCCTTGTCGAGGCTCTTGGGAACGATGGAGAGGAAGTACGCCGTGCATCGGGCGGCGCTGCGCGGCGTTGCCGTGAATGTGCCGGAGGCGACGGCATCGATGGCGGCGACACCGCCACAGTCCGTTTCGCGCGGGCCGCCGCTCCTGGAGGTCGGGTTCTCGACCGTGAGGCGACGGGTCAGGATGTCGCCCGGCAGGAGGCGGTCGACGGCGAGTTCCGTGGTTGAGGTGCGTGAGGCGACGAGCGACACCGTGCCGGACTGGAAGACGTTGGCGTTCACCCACGACGTGAAGGTGAAGAAGGCGGTCGTACCGGTGGAGAGGGTGGTGCCGCCGATAAGGACGGCAAGGATCGCGAAGCCCATCCAGGTGAGCGGTTCGCGGAGCCACGAGCGGCGCACTCCCCCCGGGCCCGGTTCCCGAGTGCGGCCGGGTTGGGGCATGCCGAAGGGTTGGTTGGGGCGAGGAGCGCCAGGGGGAAGCTGCAAGTCGTGGACCCGTGCCGTTCGTGGGAGGCGCCGCGATTCTACGGCCCTTCGTTACCCAAGTACCGCCCCGCGTGACACGTGCCCTCTATGAAAAGTGCACGGTGCCTGGGCGACTGACCGCCGTACACTGGTGACAGGCGCCAGGCGGGCGACGCGGGTGCATGACGCCCGCTGCACTTAGGAACGCAGGCGCGGAGGGCTTGGCATTGGCAGGGGTTGAGGCCGGCGACGTGCGCGTCGGTGACGTCCTCATCCTGATCGTGCTCGGTATCGCCGGGCTGACGCTCGCCGCCTTCTGGATCGTCCGCCGCTGGTCACGTGAGTCGCGCCGACGCTTCGTGGTCCGCGCCACCCTCGCCCTTGGTGGCGTGCTGGTGATGGCCGGCGGGTTTGCGCTGGCGGACACTGGCCTGACGACCGCCCTCTTTTCCTCTGTCGGCGCAATCTCAAGCAACTCGATCAGCACGGCGACGGAGTTCACCCCATCGGCGGTCGCGGCGCGGTCACCAAGCCCGGGCGTCGTGTCGCTCTCGTGGACGGCGCCGCAGGGCGGCGGGTGGGTGAAGGGCTACAACATCTACCGGCGGGGCGACAATGTGACCCCCTTGGTTACCGGTGTCCTCCAGGCGAACGTGCCACCGTGTTCGGGAGGGACGAGCGCGCTGTGCCTTGTGAACGGGACGGCGATGATCGGCCCGACCGAGGCGCAGCCGTACGTCGACCCGGACACGGCGCTTTCGCAGGTTGGCGTGTACTACTACATGATCCGTGCGGTGCGCGAGGGGGAGGTCGGGGGCACGTTTGTCGAGGTCCCGGTGAACTCGGTCGAGGTGGCGGTCTTGCCCGACCCGTCGACCCCTGGCCTGCTGGTCACCTGGCCGCCGGCAAACGCCCAGGGAATCCCAACCAATACGACGCTGGCGATCCAGTTCGACCGGCCGATGAGCCCGCTGACGGTCAACCCGTCGTACTCGCTGCGGCCGTGCCTGGACGGGCGTGCGTGCGCGTCGCTCGGTGTGCCGGTGCCCTTGACATTCGACTGGACGGCGCAGTTCACCTTGCTGCTTGTGACGCCCCAGTCGCTGCTTGTGCCGGGGACGTGGCATCGGGTTGGCATCGCGAACGGCGCGACGGACCTTGGGGGCAATGCAGCGACCCCGGTTTCATGGGTGTTCGAGGTCGCATCAGGGTCACTGGCCATCGATGCGACCGTCCCGCAGGTCGTGGGGTGGGACCCTCCGACCGG
>CAILQO010000117.1 GCA_903836285.1 uncultured Chloroflexota bacterium | reverse complement strand
GACCCGGCGATCTTGAAGGCCATTTCAGATGAGTCGACGGAATGTTCCTTGCCGTCGACGAGCGTGACCTTGACGTCCACCATCGGGTAGCCCGCGAGGACGCCGTCCGCCATCTTGTCCTGGATGCCTTTGTCGACGGCGACGCGGAACCCGCCGGAGATGACGCCGCCGACGATGCGGTCGACGAACTGGTAGCCACCGCCGCGAGGCAGCGGCTCGATCTCGATGGTGCAGACGCCGAATTGGCCGCTGCCGCCGGTCTGGCGCACGTGGCGACCGTCTGCCCGCGCTTTGCCTCGGATGGTTTCTCGGTAGGGGATACGGAGGGGTTCGATGCGCAGGTCGGCGCCGAATTTGCGTCGGATCTTTTCGATGGTGATCTCGAGGTGGCTGTCACCGATGCCCTGCAGGACCATCTGCCCGGTCTCTTCATCTCGATGCGCGCGGATCGTGAGGTCCTCCTCCTGAATCCGCTGCATCGCTTGGCTCATGCGGTCTTGGTCTTGCCGGGTCTTCGCCTCAATCGCGGCTGAGTACGTCGGCAGCGGGAAGGTCGGCGCCGCGAGTTGAAGGTGGCGGTCGCGTGCGCAAAGGGTGTCGCCGGTCGTTGTGGCGGCCAATTTGGCGACTGCGCCGATGTCCCCGGCGCTGACGGCGCCTGCCGGCTCCTGCGTCTTGCCTCGCAAGGTCATGATCGACCCGATTCGCTCGTCACGATCATGGGCTGAGTTCCAGACGGTGGTGTCCGAGTGGAGGGTGCCGGAGTAGACGCGGAAGAACGTCAACTTGCCGATGAATGGGTCGGCGAGGGTCTTGAAGACCAGCGCCGCCAACGGGCCGTTCGGATCGGCGGGAAGTGAGACGGTCTCACCAGATGGCGACGGAGTGGCGACGGCGGGGGCGACGTCCGCTGGTGACGGAAGCAACTCAACGACGGCGTCGAGGACGCTCCCGATGCCCTTGCTTGAGGTCGCGGCGGCGACAAGTACTGGCGTGATTTTTGCGTCGCGCACCGCCTGACGCAGCGCGCCGCGGATCTCGTCCTCGGTGAGCGACTCGCCTTCGAGGAACTTCATCGTCAGGTCGTCGTTGGTCTCGGCGACGACCTCCACCAGTTGATCGGCGAGACGAGAGACGGTGTCGGCAAGCGCGACTGGGACCGCGCCTGGTGTGGCGGTGCCGTTCGCTCCGTAGGTGAACGCTGTGCGTGAGACTAGGTCAACGAAGCCAGCGAACTGGTCGCGTTGACCGATGGGCAACTGAACCGCGACGACGGTGGGTCCGAACGCCTCGCGAAACTGTTCGAGGGCGGCAACGAAGTCTGCGTTGTCACGGTCGGCGCGATTGACGACGGCGATGCGTGGCGTGCCGGCCTTGACGCACGCGGCCCACGCTTGTTCGGTGCCGACCTCAAGGCCCCCGACGGCGCAACTCACAAGGATCGCGCCATCGACGACGCGTTGCGCGGCGGCGAGTTCGCCGACGAAGTCGGCGTAGCCGGGGACGTCGATGACGTTGACCTTGGTGCCGTGCCAGGTCAGGGGTAGCAACGACAGGTTGACAGACATGCGGCGGCGATGCTCGTCTGGGTCGTAGTCGGAGGTTGAGGTGCCCTCGTCGACGCGACCGAGGCGCGAGATGGCACCGGCGGCGTGCAACATCGCCTCGGCGATAGACGTCTTGCCGTTGCCCATGTGACCGAACAGGCCGACGTTACGGATCGCCCCGGGTTGGAAGGTCGTCATTGCGGCTCGTCCCCTCCGCGAGGAGGCAGACACTCACCCGTGGCCCACCTCCCGGTGCGCGGGAGAAGGGGGCGAGGTGCCCACCGCCGTCGCGATTCCTCCAAGAGAAGTCGGCGTGCGCGGCTCCGGCCCACGTGGCAACAGCACGTCGACGGCGCGGGCAGGTGCCCGCGGGCGACCGTGCGCCACGGCTCCGGCGACCGATCATCGCCGAGGTCATGCTATCCGCAATGGTTGGCGGTGCGGAACAGGGCAAGCCCCGTTTCGCCGGTCGTCCGAGCGGCGACCGTGTCGCCATGCACACGCTTGTGTTGGGAGTACCCGTGCCTGCGAACCATCCGACCCTGCTGCCCGCCTATGGAATCTTCCACAGGGACGGTTCGCGCACCATTCTGCGTGTCGCGACCATCAGTCCGGTTGACCGGTCGCCGCGGGCGTGGCCCGGTGCGCTGGCTCTCCTGCGTGCTTCCGGGGTTACGACCGTCCGGGTCGTCATCCCGTGGACCCGCCACGCACGGGGTCCCGGTCTGACGTGCTTCGATGGCGCGGATGGCCGGACGGCGGACGTGATGGGCGTACTTCGGGTGGCCGCAGCGGAAGGGCTTGATGTTTGGGTCGATGCCGGGCCGAACGCTGGAGGCGTGCCCGACTGGGTTCTGAAAGCGTGCCCTAACGCGTGCGCCGTAGATGATCGAGGACGGCCAACAGGACAGCTCTCGACATGCGACCCGGGCTTTCGTGCCCAGGCTGCCAGGTGGGCACGCGCCGTCGCCGCCGCGGCAGTGACGGCAACCGGAGGACGGGTCTCACTGTGGACGCTTGATGGTCGCGACGATGCATCTGGGATACCGGCCGATCACTCTCCGGTGACGGTTGCGCAGTTCCGACAGTGGTTGCGCAGCCGGTATGGGGACGATGCGGCGCTCGCCCGCGAGTGGCTGTGCCCGGGACTTCGCATCGACGACGCAACACCGCCGATGGTTCGGCGTTGGGGCGGGGCAGGGCGTGTG
>CAILQO010000116.1 GCA_903836285.1 uncultured Chloroflexota bacterium | reverse complement strand
TCTACTGCACGCAGCGAAAGGTTTGATCTGGCAAGTGCGTGGGCAACGGTGCTTGCGCTCTCCAGCGACGTGAAGCGACCAACCACAGACGCCTCCGCCCTTGGCCGCGGATGCACCTTCACAGTCACTTCGCAGATCAAGCCGAGCGTGCCGAGTGCGCCGATGTGAAGCTTGTTCAGGTCATACCCGACTACGTTCTTGACGACGCGCCCACCGCTCCGAACCACGTCACCATTCGGAAGCGCAGCGGTAATGCCGAGGACAAGATCTCTGGCGGTGCCATATAGGAGACGGCTTGAGCCTGATCTATTCGTTGCAACTATGCCGCCAATCGTCGCTGCGGCGGGAACCCCGTCAAGCGCAAGGAACTGCCCGTGTTCCCTTAGCGTCGCTTGCACGTCGGCGATCATGGCGCCCGCACCGATCGTCAAGACGAGGTCGGCTGGCTCGTATTCAACGATCGACGCCATGCCATGCGTCAAGCAAACTACATCGTACTTATTCGGGTTTGCGCCGTGAGTTTGTGCTGTGCCGTTGCCCCATGGGACGACAGCCCGTCCTGCTATTCGTGCCTCAGACAGCACGTGCGCAGCTTCGGAAGGCGATTCGGGCGTAACCGAATGACGCGGCTCGAGGTGCCCTAGCGCGCGAGACGTGGGGACGCATGCATCCGCAACCTGGGTTGTGCCGTTGGTCGCCATGCGATGTCTGGTCCTTGCTACGCCGCTGACGGGTGAGCGACTGGATCAGGCGGGAATATTTTGCCGGGATTTAACTGGTCCTTTGGGTCGAATGCACGCTTGAGCGATCGTTGTGCGCGGATGTCTGCTTCGGACATTACCCACGGCAGGTACGGTTGCTTCTCTAGACCAACGCCGTGTTCGCCTGATAGGGTGCCGCCGACATCAACGCACTTGCGGAGGATGTCCGCGCCGGCTCGGACGACCTTCTCGACTTCCCCCGCAATGCGCCCGTCAAACACGATGCATGGATGCAGGTTTCCGTCGCCGGCATGGAAGACGTTTGCGATCGGAAGCCCATAGCGCTCGCTGACGATCGATACCTCCCGCAATACTTCAAGCAGGCGCGTACGGGGGATGACGCCGTCTTGGAGGTAGTAATTCGGCTTGATCTGCCCAAGGGCACCAAGAGCGCCCTTACGGGCCTTCCAGAGCTGGTCGCGTTCCTGGGCGTTCCGTGCAGTGCGAATATCTGACGCCCCCGCGTCCGTCAAGATCGCTTCAACAAACGGAACTTGCTCATCAACGCCTTCCTGGAGTCCCTCAAGTTCGACGAGAAGGACTGCGGCTGCGTCGGCAGGTAAGCCCTTGTGCCCGGCACGCATTAGGGCGCTGATCGTCAAGGCGTCCATCATCTCCAGCGCCGCCGGGATGATGCCCGCTGCGATGATGCCTGAAGTCGCGCGACTGGCATCATCGACCGTCGGGAAGCTCGCGAGCATGGTGCGCACCGCTTCGGCCACTGGCATCAGTCGCAAGCTTGCCTTCGTGACAACTGCAAACGTGCCTTCCGATCCGACGATCGCACCGGTCAGGTCGTACCCAGGCACATCCGCTCCCGAATTCCCACTGGAGAGCGTGCCGGTGCCGAGGGTTGTCCCATCAGCAAGGATGCATGCGAGACCGGTGACGTGGTTTGTGGTTACCCCATACGCGAGGCAGTGGGCACCTCCCGCATTCTCGGCGATGTTTCCACCGATCGAGCATGCGGCCTGGCTGGATGGGTCCGGTGCGAAATACAACCCGTGGCTTGCAACCGCGCGGGAGACGTCCAAATTGATCACCCCCGGTTCGACCACTGCACGGAGGTTTGGCGGATCGATCAGATTGATCGCGCGCATCCGGGAGAAGGAGAGAGCCAAGCCGCCGCGAGTCGCTACTGCGCCGCCGGACAGCCCTGTCCCTGAACCGCGAGCCACGACAGGCTGACCGTGCCGCGAAGCAACGCGGATGGCTGACGCCGCATCGGCATCTGTTGCCACGAGCGCGACGGCTGCCGGGTGACCCACATCAATGGACCCGTCGTACTCGTATGCCCGAAGCCTTTCGGCGCGCCATTGGACGGCCGATTCACCGAGGGCTTCGATGAGGTCCAAAGCGAATGGGGACGGTGCAGCGACGTGCCCGGACCGTGAGAGTGAACGAGTTCGGGCCGCCTTCATTTAGCGCATGAGTATACGTGTGCGCTGCAGCGCCTACCGAACGCCGGGAGCTCCCGCGTCGATTGCTTGCGACCAAGAGCCGACCACGTTCCGTCCGAAATCAGCTCGGACACGATACGCCAATTGCGACCGCTGCATCGAAAGTTGCACGTCCCGCTTGCTTGGCAGGTCGGCCGGAAGGTCTTCGCCGGCTGCGAGTTCTACGGAGAAGCAGGGCGCCTCCACGCGCTTGAGCCGAGGGGAGGCGCTCTCGGAAGTCATTGCCTGGACGTCGTACCCAATCGCTCCGGGCATCGGGTCCCAGCACAACGTCCACGTTGCAGCCCAAGACACTCGCCCAGATGCGGCTGGGGTAGCCACCGTGGAAACTGCGACATGCAGGTTCTCAACGATCCGGCTGTCTACGAGGGGTGGCGGCGCTGAAGCGGTGGACGTCAAGTAACGGTAGGAGGCCACAGCACCAGCGCCTGCCGTGAATGCAGTGAGTCCAACGCCAAGCCACAAGGCGGACCGGCGAATATGCCGGTACCGCCCGCGTGCAATGTCCACTTATGCCAGGCCGCTACCGGCCTGCCTCACCATTCAACGCGGTTGATCCACTTGTTCTCAACGACGACCCAGAGATCAGGGATCACGGTGCCCGCCGGGTGGTCGGACTGCTGGAGCAGCGCGCGAGGGCCGACGTAGCTGTTCTTGCCGAGGCGCGACCGGAAGAAGACCGACCCGTCACCGAGGACAGTGCCATCGCCGATTTCGGTAACGCCGTTCCACGGGGTCGGCCCGCCGTGGACCACCACGTGATGACCGTAGACCACTCCGTTACCTGCTCGAACATGCGTGTGTTCGAGCGCGTGAAAAGTGACCTCGTCGCCCATCTTTGCGATCGTGCCGACCTCAAAGGGGTCACCCTCATCGGCACGGATCGCATCGTGGTTGCCCATGACCTTATCAAGCGTCTCTTTAGTATCGGCCATGCGGACGTCACCGATGATCCGGTTCCGGAAGTTCGGGTCACGCGTACGCACACCGTTCAGGGTCGGCAGCTCGCGGAACGGGTTGAAGTCAGCGTTGCCGGGATCATGATTGATACCCTTGGAGTGCGTTGCGTCCTCCGCGTGAAGCTTTGCATACGTGTTAGCAAACGTTGAATTCACATGGATCACGCCAGCCATAAAGTCGTGGTCACCTGCAACCAATGGCAGCGTTCGGGCCATAACCTGATCTTGTGAGGTGATGTTGAAACCAGACGGCACCTTTCGGCCCGATGGGATCCGGACACCAGGCCCGACCCGGGCGAGGTGCATGACCATCGTGTCCTTCTCGATGATCGCGCCCTCGACCTCGGCATTGAACCCAAGGAACGATGGGCATTTGTCAACGGATCCATGTCCACCGTGAGCGTCCGCAGCTGGGGCCGGGCAATGCCCCTCCGTGCCGAACTTGGCGCCGTTCTTTACGGTCGCTCCGTGCGCGAGGATCACCATGTCGCCGAGTTCAACGGCCTCGTCGGTCGCGTCAATCGTGACGTTGTCCTGAACGTTGGTGGTGTCGCCAACGATGATCCGCTTGTGCGCGATAAGTTTCGCAAACGGGCCGACATACGCTCTCGGCATGATCGTCACGTTCTCAGGTTTCGTGATGATTGCCGACCCATCGACGTAGCTCGTGTCAGAGTCTGTCGCCGCCAGCGCCACGTATGAGCCAAGG
>CAILQO010000115.1 GCA_903836285.1 uncultured Chloroflexota bacterium | reverse complement strand
GTCGAGGTGGACCACCTCCAGAACACCTGCCCGTCGTGCAACCGGGTGCTGACCTATCGCTACGATCTCGATGCCGTCCGTGAGGCCTTGCCGCGTGAGGCGCTCCGGGCGCGCGACGCGACGCTGTGGCGCTACCGCGAGGTCCTGCCGGTGCGCGAGACGCGCCACATCATCTCGCTTGGCGAGGGGATGACGCCGCTCCTCCCCGCACTCGGCCTTGGCGACCTGACGGGTTTCCGGCAACTGTACGTCAAGGAAGAGGGCCTGAACCCCACGGGGTCGTTCAAGGCCCGCGGCATCTCGGTCGCAGTGAGTCGCGCGCTTGAACTGGGGGCCACGGCACTCGGCATCCCGACGGCGGGGAACGCTGGCGGCGCCCTCGCCGCCTACGCCGCGCGTGCCGGGCTGCCGTGCTACGTCCTGATGCCCGAGGATACGCCGCTGGCCAACAAGCTGGAGTGCCTCCTCTACGGCGCCCACCTGTACCTCGTGAAGGGTCTGATCAACGATTGCGGCCGGATCGTGCGCGAGGGCGCTGCCGCCGGGCGTTGGTTCGACGTGTCAACCCTGCGCGAACCGGGGCGCGCCGAAGGCAAGAAGACGATGGGCTATGAGATCGCCGAGCAGCTTGGATGGGAGCTGCCCGACGCGATCATCTACCCGACTGGTGGCGGGACGGGCATCGTGGGCATGTGGAAGGCGTTCGATGAGATGGAGCGCCTCGGGTGGATCGGGTCGCGCCGGCCAAAGATGATCTCGGTGCAGGCCGAGGGGTGTGCCCCGATCGTGCAGGCGTTCGACGCCGGAGAGCGTCATGCCACCCTCTTCCCGAATGCCCACACGGTCGCAAGCGGCCTGCGCGTGCCGGTGGCGATTGGCGACTACCTGATGCTGGATGCCATCCGGGCGAGCGGCGGCACGGCGATCACCGTGCGCGACGACGAGTTCGTGGAAGCGATGAAGCTGTTCGCTCGTGCCGAGGGCATCTCGCCGGCGCCCGAGGGGGCGGCGACCTTCGTGGCCTTGCGGAAGCTGCGCGACGCCGGGTTCCTGAAGGAGCACGAGCGGGTGGTGCTGTTCAACACCGGGGCCGCGTGGAAGTACTCCGAGTTGCTCGACCCGGGGAACCCCGCGACCCTCGACCCCGCCGACCCGAACGTGCTGTCACGGATTGAGGGATGACGGTCGGCCACGCGCCGCCCACCCTCCTCGTCGGGCAATCGGGCGGACCGACGCCCGTCATCAACGCAAGCCTCGCCGGGCTTCTCGATCGTGCCGGCGCTCCGGACGTACCGTGGCGACGCGTCCTCGGCCTGCGCCACGGTATCGAGGGCGCACTGGCCGGGAACGTCATCGACCTGAGTTCCCTCAGCGACGACGATCGTGATGCGCTTGCGTCGACGCCCGCGTCCGCCCTCGGCAGCTGCCGACGCAAGATCGACGCAGCCGATGAGGTCGCCGTACTGGACGCCTTCGCGCGCCTTGGCATCCGGTGGTTCGCCTACTGCGGCGGGAACGACTCGATGGACACCCTCGCGCGGCTCGAACGGGCGGCGCGCGCCCGGGGCCAGGCACTCGCAACGTACGGCATACCCAAGACCATCGACAACGACCTCGCCGGGACCGATTGGTGCCCCGGCTACGGGAGCGCCGCGCGGTACTGGGCAACGGTGACCCCTGAGGTGACGTGCGACCTTGCGTCGATGCGCACCTACGACCGAGTGGTCGTGCTCGAGGCGATGGGGCGCAATGCCGGGTGGTTGGCCGCCGGGTCGGCGTTGTGGCGTCGCGACGACGCCGACGGGCCGCACGTGTTGCTCGTGCCGGAGCGGCCGTTTGACGAGGCGCTCTTCCTATCGCGAATCGAGGCAACGGTGGCACGGGTCGGGTACGCCGTGGTGATGGCAACCGAGACGATCAAAGACCGCTCCGGCGAGTATGTGGCGAGACGAAGTGACGGCGTTGACCAATTCGGTCACCCGCTCGTGGCGGGGACAGCAGACGCCTTGGCGGCGTTGGTGACCGCGCGCCTCTCGCTGAAGTCGCGGGTGGTCAAGCCGGGGACGGCGCAGCGCACGAGTGTCGCGCACGTGTCCCCGGTCGACCGCGAAGGGGCGCGCGTTGCCGGCCGGATTGCCGCTGGGCGCTTGGCCCGGGAAGCGTCCGGGGCCATGGTGTCGATGCCTGCGGTCCCGGTCGACGAGCCGGCGTTGCTTGCAACACCATGGTGGCGCCATGAGGCGTCATTTGGGTCGGTACCCCTTGACGCGGTGGCGAGCACGGAAAGGCGGATGCCGGCTGAATTCCTTGCGGACGACGGGGAGGCCGACCCGGTGACCGCTGCATTCCGTGCATACACTGGGGCGCTCGTTGGCGGTGGCGGACCTGCGCGCTTGTTCCGGTTCACCCCGTAACCGGGTTGACTCGCGGCATCTCGGGGGATTCCCCGTTGCGATCGCGCGGCCCCCTTGTATGGCGGCGAGGCCATCGGCAATACTTGTGCGGACCTTGTGAAACACTTCACGAACCGACGCCGAGAGGCCGACCTGCGGTCTTCTGCCCGGGGCGTGGGTGTACAGTGACGGGCGTCGCCGAAACCGTTGGGCGTCATGCCTTGGGCAACCATGCCCGAACCGACGCTCAAACCGCCACGGAGACGTGGGAACGCCCCAGGAGCTGCAAGCGTGGCAACCGGATCGTTAGGGCAGCCGCAGTCTGGTGGTGGGGAATTCTGGGATTGGGTCCGGAACGGTCGCGTCTTCAAGTCGATCTTCCGGTACAGCTACCCGAGCGACCGACGCAACCGGATCATGACCGTTGCGAAGAACGTCTTCCTCCACCTGCATCCGAGCCAAGTCCCGCGCGGCGGTATCCGGGTGACCTACACGTGGTGCCTCGGTGGGCTGTCGTTCATGACGTTCCTCCTGCTGACCGTGACGGGTGTCCTGTTGATGTTCTATTACGTGCCGTCGGTGACGCGGGCGTACCAGGACATCCAGGATCTCGAGACCGTGGTCACCTTCGGGATGCTGATGCGGAACATCCATCGTTGGGGTGCCCACATGATGGTGATCACGGTGTTCCTACATATGTGCCGCGTCTTCTACACGGGGTCGTACAAGCCACCACGTGAGTTCAACTGGGTGGTCGGTGTGATCCTGCTGGTGCTCACCCTGCTGCTGTCGTTTACGGGGTATCTGCTTCCGTGGGACCAGTTGGCGTTCTGGGCAGTGACCGTTGGGACGCAGATCGGTGGGGCTGCGCCGATTGTTGGCAAGCAGCTGAACCTTCTGCTTCTTGGCGATTACGAGATTGGGCAGAACACGCTTATCCGGTGGTACACGCTGCACGTGATCGCGTTTCCGCTCCTGCTGTCACTGTTCCTTGCGGTCCACTTCTGGCGGGTGCGCCAGGACGGTGGTATTTCGCAGCCGATGTAATGAGGGTTGGGCGCTCCCGTCCGGGTATGGGTGGCGCCTCATGACGGGGAGACGGCGATGAGCACGAGCGAGGCGGGAACCAAGCCCGCGCTGATCTCGGCCCGCCCGACGACGGCGGAGTCCAAGTGGGCCGGCAAGGAGTGCCCGCACTGCAAGAAGGGGATTGAGGCTGGCGAAGCCGCGGTTCTCTGCCCGAAGTGCTACACGCCCCACCACAGGGACTGCTGGACGTCGCACGGGAACGTGTGTGCGGTCGACCAGACGCCAGCGAATATCCTGGAGCGCGCGGCGCGCGGGGCCGCCCCGCCCGCGGCTGCAGCTGCGCCCGAACCGGCACCGGTGGCAGCCACCTCAGCTGCGCCTGCCCCGGCACGGGCTGCGCCCGCACCGGCGGTCAAGGCCCCGGTCGCTGTGGCTGCCAAGCCTGCTGCTCCGGCAGCAGCGCCTGCCGGGGGCGGAGCCTCGTCGGCGCGCGCCATGCGGTCGGCGGCTCGACGCGCCCAAGCACAGCTCACGACGTGGCCCCACCTGCTCATGCCGGAGTTCTTCTCGGCGGTGCTGCTTGTCATGGGCCTCGTCGTGATGGCGTGGTTCGTGAACGCACCACTTGAGGAGGTCGCGAACCCCAACCACACGCCGAACCCCTCGAAGGCACCGTGGTACTTCCTGAACCTGCAGGAGCTGCTGCTCCACATGCACCCGAGCCTTGCAGGGGTCATCATCCCGACGGTCGTGATCGTGCTGCTGATGGCCATCCCGTACTTGGATATCGCAACTGAGGACACAGGCATCTGGTTCAGCGGAGCGCAGGGCAAAAAGGTCTTCTGGATCTCATTGGTCTACACCACGTTCTGGGCGATCACGCTGATCCTGGCGGACAAGTTCATCGGGATCCGCGCGGTGATCGAGGACGCCATCCCGATCCTCAAGATCAGCTGGCTTTCGGAGATCGTGACGCAAACGATGGTGCCAACCGCGATCATGTGGGCGGTCGCCGTTGGGCTGTATGTGGCAATAGCGCACCTTCGGCCAACGATGCGTGACGTCGTGATCGCGTACTTCACGGCCTTCGCGGTGGCATGGATCCTGCTGGCAATCGTGGGCTCCGCATTCCGTGGTCCGGCGATGGAGCTGTACTGGCCGTGGAACATGCCTGCCCGGGTCGCCTAGGCAGGCCGGCAGTGATCAACACGCAGTGACAACGTGCGCGCCCGGTCCACGTGGCCCGGGTGTGCGGAACGAGGTGTTCGGCAATGGCGGTGTCGGGAGCGGTAGGCGGGGTCAGCGAGACGCGCCGCGGCATGCTGGCCTTCACGGGTTGGCTGACGATGGCCGTGCTTGCCTTGCAGGCCGTGGTGGCGTTCGGCTTCTTTTTCTGGCCCCGCAAGACTGGTGCGTTCGGCACCGTCATCACAGCCGGGAAGGTCGGCGACTACAAGGTTGGCGACATCAAGTACTTCGTTGAGGGCAAGTTCTACTTGGTGCGGCTTCAGGAGGGGTTCATGGCCCTCTACCAGAAGTGCCCTCACCTCGGGTGCGTCGTGCCATGGAAGGGTGACTTCGAGTACGAGGGGCAGACCGGGTGGTTCCGGTGCCCCTGCCACGGATCGACCTACCAGCGCACAGGCGCGGTCGTCTTTGGCCCGGCGCCGCGTCCGATGGACTACATGAAGATCACCGTCAAGGGCGACGCAATCTCGGTTGATACCGGCGCAATCCTGAAGCGCGAAGACTGGGCACCGTCCCAGGCAGTCGTTGCGTAAGCACTTCGACGACGAAGGCACGGCAAGGAGCTGGGCGTGGAACATGAAAGCGGAGGCGCGGGCTTCCTGACGGTTGCGGTCGTGGTGATCGCGCTCGTCCTTCCGGGCCTCGTCCTGTTGGAGATGTGGCGTTCCCGGCGGGTCGCACTCGCAGATGATGCGCCGGATAC
Source organism: uncultured Chloroflexota bacterium (assembly GCA_903836285.1). GTDB lineage: Bacteria > Chloroflexota > UBA11872 > UBA12225 > UBA12225 > CAILQO01. The sequence goes on along the minus strand of CAILQO010000115.1, from coordinate 28,040 downwards.
CGTGCTCGACCCGGTGCTGAGCGGTGCCGGCATGAGCCGCAAGATCCTCCTCGTGATGGTCGTGCTCATCGAGGCGATGCTGCTCTTTCTGGCCTACGGTGCGAACGAACCGTTCCGCCAAGCTTCGGCACGTGAGCGGCAGAAGGAGTTTGCGATCGAGGCGGGCGCCCACACGTACGTCCAATATTGCGTCTCATGCCACGGTGTGTCCGGCAAGGGGTACCTCGAGAACATCGGTCTTGTTGGCAAGCCGGTGAACACAAGCGCCCTGCAGGCCACCGATCCGGACGAGCGCAAGGTAAACGCCAAGATGATCTACCAGACCGTGCAGAACGGCCGGAATAACGGTGCGATGCCGGCGTGGGGCGTGGAGAATGCCGGTCCGCTCAACTACCAGATGATCAACGAGCTAGTGCTCATGATCACCGAGGGTCGCTGGGACGCCGTCGAGTCGGTGGCCAAGTCGCAGGGCGTGCAATCCCCAACTGAGGCCCCGATCACCGACCCTGTCGCGGCGGGCAAGCTGATTGTCACCCAAGGTGCCTGCGCCTCGTGCCATGCGGTTGCTGGCACAGCGGCCAAAGGTGCCGTTGGCCCTGCGCTCGACGGCATCGCCGGTCGCAAGATCGGTGGCGTCGCCGACTTCACCGCAGCCAACATGAAGAAGTGGGTGGCGAACCCGTCGTCGCTCAAGCCGGGTTCGTCGATGCCCGGGTATGCGCTCAAGGAGAGCTACCTCGACGCGATCGCGGCGTACTTGGCCACGCTCAAGTAGCTCGTAGGCAACAGGCGCGAAACGCCGGGGGCCATTCCACATTGGGGTGGGGCGGCCCCTTTCACGTGTGCCGGTGTACGGGAAAAATTGTCCGGTCGCGGTCACGCCGTCGCAATGAACGGGCGGGCAAATCGGCCCGCCCGGCGTCGGTGTTCGTGTCGCGTGCCGTGCGCCGTGGCTAGGCGTTCTTGCCCTTCATGCGTCGCAACTCGGCCTCGACCGGGTCATCGGTGTCGTGCTCAACCACCCGTGCGGTGTCGCCGGACCTGGGGAGAGCCGGTGGTGGCCCCTTCAGGTCCGCAAGCTGGCGCTCCACCTCGGCAGAGGTACTCAGTTCGGCAAACTGACGCTCAATGTCGGCGTCGCGCGAGACGGCCAGGATGCCCTGCGCCCGTGCCTCTTCCTCGCGGATCCGGGCTTCCATGCGGCTCAGGTCGGCCGTCGGGTCGATTGCGGAAAGCTGGCGGGCCGTTTCGGCGACCTTCTGCTGGGCAACGGCTGCCTTGTGACGGGTTATCAGTGCCTGCTTGTTGCGCACCGCCGAGTCGTACTTCGACTGGAGGGCGGCGAGGTCGGTCTTGAGCTGGCTGACCACCTGCTGCTGGGTCGCGAGCTGCGATCCAAGCGCCTCGCCGTTCCGGTCGAAGTCGTTCTTGCGGGTGAGTGCCTCGCGGGCGAGGTCGTCACGGCCACGCTCGACGGCAAGGCGCGCCTTTGCATGCCATTCACTGGACTGGGTCCGGTACTTGTTGACGTCGGCCTCGAGGAGCTTTTCTTGGGCGATCATCTCGGCGACTTGCGTGCGGGCCTCGGTGATGGCCTCGCCCATGTCCCGGATGATCTGCTCGAGCATCAGCTCCGGATCCTCGGCACTGTCGAGGAGGGCGTTGATGTTCGCCTTGAGGATGGTGGAAATACGGTCCAGGATGCCCACGACGTTGGTGCCCCTTTCGTGCTCGACGCGACGGCGCGCCGACGGTGGCGTGCACGAGATGCATACCACAGACGGGCCATGGCGGAGGGAGGCACGGGCGGTCGAGGGGGCGTCACCCGCGTTCAGCGATGCGCCGCGCCGCGCCTGTCGGGGGTCACCGCTTGAGGACGAGTACCCAGTCCTGGTTGATGCGCTCCTTGCGAGGCACCTTGATGTAGTGGCGGATGACCTCGGAGGCGAAGTACGTCTCGACCCGGAAGCCGACCCGCTCAGCGACCTGCAAGAGGTAGGCGTGGGTCGGCACGACCTGGTTGCGGATGATGTTGTTGCCGACAACGACGACGTAGTGACGCCCCGGCTTGAGCGTGCGCTGCACCTCCCGGAAGTTGGCCTCCATGTCCACGAAGTACTGGTGGACGATGTAGGCGCGGCGCGGGTCGGTGGCGTAGAGGGACTCCACCTGCGCGTCGAGTTCGGGTAGGCCGTACGTGCGCAGGGTGCGGTAATCGACGGCGCGCACGACCTCTGTGCCGATGTGGCGGCGCTTCGCCTCGGCAAGCGGGCGGCCGGGCGGCGACAGGTCGAGCATGTACATCTCGAGCTGGTGCGTGCGCGGGTAGTCGACGGCGTTGATGTACGGCGGCGACGTGACCGCGAGGTCGATGCTGGCGTCGGGCAATGGGATGGCGCGGGCGTCGCCGTTCTCGGGGATGGCGACCGGTGCGGCTGCGGCCGCCATCGGGACGAAGTCACGCATGCGCCCGACATTGACGGAAAGCATCCGACGGAAGAGGCGGATGGCCATGCCGGGCACGACCCGCTTCTGGAGCCGTTGCCGAACGACCGTGCGCGTGCAATTGTTGTCGGCGTTGGAGACCTCGCGCACGATTGACGAGAGGCAGATGCGAATGAAGTCGACGTACGGGCCGGGTTCGGCGGGGGAGACGGCATCGCGGATGCGCGACGCCGCCGCACGGATGGCACCCAGTTCCTCGAGGATGAACGGCCGGAACCACGTGTCCTGGTAGGCGAAGGGCGGGACGTGGGACGCCGCGACGTGGCGCGCTTCCGCGCCGCCGGCCTCGAAGGCGTCGAGTTCGGCCAAGACGGCGGCGACGGCACGATCCAAGATGGCGATGTCGAGGGGTGTCGTCTTGACGCGCGTCAGGAGGCGGGCAAACGGGTCGACGTCGATGGCAACGGATCGGCGGTTTGCGAGGAGGGCCTCGACATTCACCGTGCCGCTGCCGGCCATCGGGTCGAGCACGGTCTCACCCTCGGTCGAGTAGCGCTTGATCGCCCAACGAGGTAGTTCAGGGAAGAACTTCGCCGGGTACTTGTGGAACCCGTGCGAAAGCCACGACTGGTTCTTGCTGATGATCAGCAGCCGCTGATTTACCGGGATGTCCCAGTCCGGGAGCAAGTCTCCGGTAACGGTGACAAGCGGGGCTGGGTCGGCGCCCGCGATGATCGAAGCGGCACTTAACATAACAGTGCCGGCAGCGTACGACGCGCGATTCCCATGCGTCAATCACGGCCACGGTGCGCGTACTCTGAAAACGCACCATGGTCACGAAAGGCGTGACACTGTCACAAGTGGTGACGCCGCGGTGGTCGCCCCGAACCGCGTGCCTGACGTCATTTCGGTGCCCGGGATCGCCCCTTCCAGAGACGAAACCGGGGCCAGACTGGACAGCGCGCGATGCGACGTGGCACCTTTCCAGATGCGACGGCCCAGTCGGGCCTCCCAAGGGCACTCGCGGGGCGAGGGTTACGGCCAAGGAGCGACGGATGGCATACAGCTACACGAACAAGAAGAACCAGACGTACTTCCTGCACGGCAAGCAGGTGACCCTGCAGAACGGTCGCCAGCAGCGGATCTTCTACTTCGCGAAGGAGCCGAAAGCAGGCGAGGCACTGGATGCCCTGCCGGATGGCTACACGGTCACCGAGAACGATCGGACCGGGTTGCCCTTCGTGAAGAAGGCCGCCGCCGCCTCGTAGGGGAACCCGCGCGGTCGCCCGGCGCGCCCCCGCGAGAGGGACGCGCCCGACGACGTGCGCTTACCGGGTGATCTCGGAAACCACCTCGACGCCGTTCAGGTGCAGGTGGTAAAGGAACATCGCCTGGATCAAGTCGCCGTCATGGGGCATGATCCCGATGCCGGCGGCGACCTCCACCGGGAGGTCGTAGGTGTCGGCAAGGTTCGCCGGCACGATGACGCGCAAGGATTGGTTCCGCGCGTTCGCCCAGAGGCGCAACCCAAGCGCCGCGTGGTAAAGGCAGAGGTCGGTGCACCCGCCGGTCACCACGATCACGCGCGTGCCGCTTGCCACGCACTCCTCCACCCACGGACGGAACGGCCCATCCTCTGCGAACGCGCTGAGGTTGTTCTTGGGGACGTCCAAGGCGTCCGCCGCCCACGGGCGTCGCGCGAGGTCGGGCTCGAGCTTGTCCTCACCTGATCCCACGACGCAATGCGGGCCGAAGGCAGCGAACTCCGGGGCGTTCGCGGCGTGCGCATCGCGCATCACGGCGAAGCGGCGCACGCCCGCCTCCCATCCGGCGTCGTAGAGGTCGCCGACCGGGCCGACGAGGTTCCCAAGGCGAGGGGTCGCAAGCGCGCCCTCAGTGCAGAAGCCGCCGACGAGGTCGACGACGACCATCGCCACTCCTTCCGGGCCACCTGCCGACGCGATCAGGCCGTCGAGCGTGGTCGGCTGGAGGTCTTGAACGTAGCCGTCAAGGTACGCGAGGAAGGCCGCGGAACGGGTCGCCAAGGGTGTTGCGTCGGATGTCATCCAGATGTGCCTTCAAGCTGGGGCGCACGTCGTCGAGGTCAACCCACAAGGGCGCGCCCGGACCCAAGTCTTGTCAGATTAGCATCGCCACGTATCGCACACCGTCACGCCGCGCGCCTTCGGAGGCAGGATCAGTGGCAGGTGCGCGCGCGACTGTCGAACAAATGTTCTAGACTAAGCGCGGGGCCGGAACAGGTGGAGCGATGGCAGCGGCGATGGCGATGGAAAAGCGGCGCGATGGTGCGCCGGGAGGGCCGGGCGTGGGCGGTACCGATGGGGCGAGCCGGTTTGCGCGGGCGGACTACGACGCGATCGAGGCGATGGGCGCAGGCGTCGCTTCCGGCGACATCGTTGCACGCCGACGCCTGATGGTGGCGCTGGACCCGCTTGTCCGGGGGGAGGCGAGGCGCCAAGGCCTCCATGCTGCCCGGGCCGGAATTGGCGACGAGGTGGAGGTGGAGGACCTCGAGCAGGAGGCACGCCTGGCGCTGTGGCGCTTGATGGACGAGTACGACCCGGCGCGCGGCCCTGCGCTGGCGTTCTTCCGGATGCGGCTCCGTGCGCGGCTGCGCAAGCATGTGGAGGCGCTGTCACGCCGTCGCTGGCCGGGGCGGCGGATCTCCTGGGAGGACGGGGGTGCCGAGGCGGTCGCCGAAGCCCTCGGTGCGCGGATGGCGCGCGAGCGGGCGGCCTCCGAGGGGCGTGACGCCGCCCGGCTCGACCTGCTGGAGGCGATGTCTGGGCTGCTGCCCCGGCACCAACGCGTGCTGGCGCTGATGCATTGGCGGCAGATCGACCAAGCCACCATTGCGCGCATCATGGGCATCTCGGAACCGGCGGTCCGTCAGCTGCATCGCCGGGCGCTCGACGCCCTGCGGACCCGTCTCGGTCGCTGGCATCATTCCGCCTAGGCGGCGCCCTGCCCGCCAGAGGAGCCTGCGACCGATGCTTGACTTGCGCTTCATCCGGGCGAACCCCGACCTTGTCAAGGAAGGTGCGCGCCGGAAGCGAGCCTCGGTCGATATCGACGAGTTGCTCGAGGCGGACCGCGAGGCCCTGGCGCTGCGGCAGCAGGTTGAGCGTCTCCGCGCGCAGCAGGGTGAGGTCTCGCGGTCGGTGCCGAAGGCGTCCGGCGACGAGCGGGCGACGCTGATCGCCGAGGGGCGACGCTTGGGCGACGAGGTCCGCGCGCTTGAGGGACCGCTCAAGGAGCTGGACCAGAAGGTCGAGTCGATCCTGTTGCGCGTCCCGAACGTCCCGTCGGTGGATGTGCCGGACGGTGTGAACGAGGACGACAACGTCCCGGTGAAGCATGTCGGTACACCGCGCGCCTTCGACTTCACGCCGCTCGACCATGTTGCCCTCATGGAAAAGCACGACTTGGTTGAGCTTGAGCGCGGTGCGCGTGTCGCTGGGCATCGTGGGTACTTCCTGAAGCGAGAGGCTGCCCTCCTTGAAATGGCGGTGATGCGATTCGCGCTGGATCGCCTGTGGGAGCGCGGCTTCGTGCCGATGACGGCGCCGTCGTTCGCACGGACGTCGGCGTTTACCGCCACGGGCCACTTCCCTGGGAGTGAGGAGGAGACGTACCACCTCGAGCGGGACGACCTGTGGCTCTCCGGCACGGCGGAGGTCCCGCTGACCTCGATGTACGCCGGTGAGATCCTGCAGGCGTCGCAACTTCCCATCCTGTACGCGGCGTATTCGCCGTGCTTCCGGCGTGAAGCGGGCAGCTACGGGCGCGACCTGAAGGGCATCTTCCGGGTGCACCAGTTCAACAAGGTTGAGCAGTTCGTCATCTGTGCGGCGGATGAGGCGGAAAGCATCAAGTGGCACGAGACGCTGCTTGCAAACGCCGAGTCGCTCATGCAGGCGCTTGAGTTGCCGTACCGGGTCGTGAACTGCTGCGGGGGCGAACTCGGGTTGGGCCATCGCAAGCGCTACGACGTCGAGGCTTGGGTGCCGTCCGAAGGGCGCTACCGCGAGACGCAGTCGTGCTCGTACTACCTGGAGTACCAGGCGCGCCGCGCGAACCTGCGCTACCGCGATGCCGCGGGTACCGTGCGCCACGTGCACACGCTGAACAACACGGCGCTGGCGACGCCCCGCCTGCTGATGCCGCTGCTCGAGAACCACCAGCAGGCGGACGGCTCGATCCGGATCCCGGACGCCCTTCGGCCGTACCTCAACGGGATGGCGGAGATCCGCCGCGCGTAGGGGGCGAAGTGCCGGCAATCCCTCGTCGCGGCGGGGTCGAACCGACCGGAGGGGTCGTGCGGCCAACTGGGGGGTGGTGCCTCCCTGTGGCCCCGGAGTGGGCGGGACGCCCGCGGTCCCGGGCGGGGGTAACCGGCGGCCCGGGCACGCGCCTCCAGTGAGCGGAGGCCTGGACGCATCGCTTGCGGCGCTAGTCGACGGTGGCGATGCACTCCACCTCGACCATGATCCCGCCCGGCAGGCGCGCCGCCTGGATCGTTGAACGGGCCGGCTTGTTGGTGCTGAAGAACTCGGCATACACCGCGTTGAAGCGCGGGAAGTCGTCCATGTTGCCGAGGAAGCAGGTCGTCTTGACCACGCGATCGAGTGAGCTGCCGGCTGCCTCGAGGATCGTCTTGAGATTCGTCAACACCTGACGGGTCTCGGCCTCGACCGAGTCGCGCACCATGTGCCCGGCGGCGCGATCCATGCTGCCTTGGCCGGAGACAAAGACGAGGTTGCCGACGCGGATCGCCTGCGAGTACGGGCCAATCGGCTCGGGGGCATGCTCGGTGTAAACGACGTGCTTCTCAGACATGGCAAGGACTCCGGAAGTGGCGGGTGGCGCGCTGCCCCGCGGGTCGTTGGCGACAGGGGCAGGCGGCGGCAGTGTACCGGCGGCAGGCGCCCCCCTATTGAAGGTCAACGATGGCGTGCCCGTACGCGTCGATGATGCGGGTCCGCCCAAGCGCGAGTTCCCGGGGACGCACCCCGTAGCCGAGGTGCATGTGGCCGTGCAGCAGGAAGCGCGGTTGCAGCGACAGGACGAGCGACCGCAGGGCATCGAAGGGCCGGTGCGGGATATCCCCCATGTCAAGCACCCGGCGGCCGGCGTCCACCGCGCAAGCCTGCCCCACGTTCCGGGCCATCGACCCGTCCGGGGGATAGACGCACGGGCAGTCGACACTCCGGTTTGGGCACATGCGCGGTGCGGCGTGGGAGACCAGAACGTCGATACCGCCCCCCGTCCAGTGATGGAGGCGCGTCCATCGGGCACGCCACGTCATCTGGGCCTCGGTGTATTGGGCGGGGCCGCCGTTGTACCAGGGGCTGCCCTCCAGGCCATAGAAGCCGATCCCACCGATGCGATGCACCTTGCCGTCGAGGTTGACCCATCCGCCGGGCGGGTTCGCCTCGTACGTCACGTCATGGTTGCCGCGCACGTAGAGGCACGGCACGTTGAACATCGACGCGAGGAAGTCGAGGTACGTCGGCTTCAGGTCGCCGCACGAGATGACCACCTGGATGCCGGCGTTGGCCCACCGTTCCGGGCGGAAGTGGTCGTAGAGCGATTTCTCCTCGATGTCGGCAACGATGAGCGCTTTCATGCTTGGGCGGGTCCGTCACGTTCACGATACCGACCTGCCGCGTCTGGCGGCGCGCACGGGCCATCCGTGGTCTCCGGGTGGGCGGTCCTCTCAGGAGATGACCGCGTGTGACGGCATCGGAGGATGTCGGCGCCACGATCACCCTCGCCCTGAACCATCTATACTCGGGGTACGGGAGGAGGCGCGGGTCGGTCCTCGCGGGGGCGGCATCGCGGTTCCCTAGGCAAGGGTGGCCTGCCCGTGGACGCGTCGGTCGGGGCGCGAAGGGAGTGCGGCGGTGCAATCGAGCTTGATTGGCAAGGTCCAGAAGGCGAAGCAGTACGCACAGGAACCGGAACGCGTCCGATTCACCGCGTTCTCGATCTCATTTGCGGGCGAGAACGGCGATCATGTCGTCGGGTTCCACGATGGTGCGTGGCAGTGCACCTGCCATTTCTTCGCCGGCTGGAAGATCTGCTGCCACACGATGGCGGTTGAAAAGCTGCTTGGCGTGATGGTGCCGGTCAAGCAGACGTACCCGGAGTCCCTGAGCCACGCTGAGGCGGCGGTCGCCGCCGGCGCCTGACCCGGTACCACGCCCGGTCGTACCGTCGGCAAGCGGGACGGGCGACACCGACACCGACCTCACCATGACCGGCGCCCCGACGCCGACGGACGGCGATACGTCCCGGCTGCCCGTCCGGGTCATCACGTCGGAGCGTCGCACGCGCACCCTCTCGGCACGCGTGGTTGGCGACACCCTTGAAGTGCGGGTGCCGGTGGACGCACCGACCGACCTTGTCGATCGGTTTGTCTCTCGCGTACGGCGCAAGGAGCTTGCGCGCCGCGCCCTCGGCGACGATGCCACCGCAATCGCCGGGCGCGACGCCGACCTGCACCGGCGCGCGCTTGAGCTGAACCGGCGCTACCTCGACGGCACGGCGGTTCCCGCACGCGTCCGCTACGTGACCAACCAGGATGGCCGCTACGGGAGCTGCAGTGTCCGCTCCCGTGAGATCCGAATCTCCCACCGCTTGGCGGCGATGCCGGCGTGGGTCCGTGACTACGTCCTCATCCATGAGCTGGCGCACCTGCGCGTCGCTGGCCATGGGCGGGCGTTCTGGCGGCTTGTTGAGCGCTACCCCTTGACGGAGCGGGCGCGGGGCTACCTCATGGGTGCGGGCCTGGCACCGGCAAGCGACGGGGATGAGGACGGTGTTGCCGACGACGTCGACGGCGGCGCGGGCTTCGACATCGTGGTGGACGTTGCCGGCGACGGTGGCACGACCGGCGTGCCGGGCACGTAGGCTTGGAGGGCGGAGGGAACGGGCGTGGCCGGGCGGAGCAGCGACAGGCGGTTCGGTGGTGACGACGAGCAGGTGAACATCGCCGTCAACCGGAAGGCGTTCCATGACTTCTCGGTCGAGGAACGGTACGAGGCAGGGATCGTGCTGACCGGCACGGAGGTGAAGTCGCTGCGTGCCGGGCGCCTGACCATTGGCGAGGGGTACGTGCGCGTCCACAAGGACGAGGTGTGGCTGGAGAGCGTCCACATCCCGCCGTACGAGCACGGAACCTACCAGAACCACGAGCCGCGCCGGACCCGCAAGCTGCTGTTGCGCCGGTCGGAGATCCGACGCCTGACGGAAGAGAGTCAGGCGCGGGGCTACACCTTGGTGCCGTTGCGCATGTATTGGAAGCACGGCCGCGCCAAGGTGGAGGTCGGGGTCGCCCGGGGCAAGCGGAACGTCGACAAGCGCGACGACATCGCCAAGCGCGACGCCAAGCGCGACATGGAGCGGGCGGTGGCGGATCGCTACCGTCGCGGCCTTGGCTGACGCGGCGCGCATTCTGGGGGGCACTGCCCATCCCTTTCGGGTCATGGACATGCATCTTGCGGAAGCGACCACAGGTCGGTATGCTAGCGGGGATCGGTGCGTGCCATTGAAGGTGGCGGGTCGCCGACGCAGGGGGATGACGGGTTTCGACAGGGCAGCGAGGTCAGGAGTGGCGAGCCGAGGTGTCCGTCGCTATCTCGTAAAACAACGGACAAACAAGTACCTGGCGAACGTCAGTACGCACTCGCAGCCTAAGTAAGGCTGCCGTCCATCCGAGTCTCGCCTTGGTAGGCGGAGAATGGGCGCAACAATGCCAAGGTGCTCCGATCTTCCTCCCCGGGGGGTCGGCTACAGCGAAGGGGATAGCGCCCGCGGAACGTTGTCGGTCCGGGTCAACGGCGCGAAACTAACGAACCGACTACGCTCGTAGGCACTTCTGGGCAGACCGTTCTGGACGGGGCGTTCGACTCGCCCCCATCTCCACCGTAGAATCTGGCCGCCGGTCCTCTCGTGGGCCGACGGCCAGATGGCTTTCTGGCAGGCGGCCTCAGGGGGGCCGGCACGATGGACATGCTGCGCGTGACGTTCCTTGGCACGGGGAGCATCGCGGACATGACGCGCCGGTGCGCAAGCACGGCGGTGACGCTGCCGAACGGCGACGTCATCGTCGTTGACACGGGGGCGGGCCAGGAGGCGATGTTCGGGCTGCGCACCCTGGGGATTGACCCGTGCCGCGTGCGTGCAATCGTCCTGACCCACCAGCACCTCGACCACGCCGGCGGCTTGCCATTCATGGTCACCGGCATCCGGTTCATGTCGCTGGCACCGGGCGCGCCACGCGGGCGCCTCGAGATCTGCGCACCAGCCGCGGCGGTCAATGGGCTTCGGGTCTCCTGCGACACGATGTACCCCGGCATCTTCAATCCGTGGTGCCTGGGGGATCGTGCGACGTGGCATGCGTGCGACCCGCAGCACTACCTCTGGGGGCTTGACCTCCTTGAGGACGGCACGGCGGCGCTGGCGACCGACCTGGCGCCGGCCGGCGCGGCGGAGGCACGCCCGGGCGCGATCGCCACGATCGTGACGATGGCCGTTGCCCACGGATCGCCGCCCCTTCCGGCGCAGGCGGTGCGCCTCGATGTGGCGATGCCGGACGGCACCATGCGGCGCATCGTCTTCTCGGGCGATACGGGCCCAAACCTCGACCTCGGCAAGGTCGGCCCGGAGCCTGACCTGATGGTGCACGAGGCGTCGTCGGTCGAGGCACTGGGGCACGACACCGATGCGACCGTGACGATTGGCCACGTGACGGCGGCGACGGCAGGGCGCGTGGCGACCCGGGCACGGGCCAGGCGGCTGGCGCTGCACCACCTTGGGTCGTCGTGGTCCGGAAACCCGGAGGCGGCCCGGACGGAGGCCGCGATGCACTTTGCGGGCGAAATCCACGTGCCGAACGACCTGGAGTCTGTGGAGATCTAGCGCGTGACGCCTCACGGGGCGGGCAGGTCGTGGGGTTCCTGGCATGGCGAGAGTGGTGTTCCTTGGCACTGGAAGTACCGGTGACCCGTCGCGGCGATCGGCAAGCACCGCCGTCGTGACACCGGGTGGGGATGTCATCCTCATCGACGTTTCTGGCGGCAGCGAAATCGTGAGCGCGATGCGCGATGCACCGTTGCCGTGGGCGCGCCTGCGTGCCGTGGTGATCACGCATCAGCACTTTGATCACGCGAGCGGCCTCCCGTTTGTGCTGTTCTGGTCGGCGATTGCCGGCAAGGCACCCGGTGCCGCCGTCGGGCCGATCGAGCTGTGCGTGCCGGGTCCGGCGGTCGAGGGACTGCGCGCGGCGTGCGACACGTTCTTCCCGGGGCTGTACACCCCGTGGTGGCTTGGCGATCGCGCACGGTGGCATGGCTGCGACCCGGGCCAGTTCCTCTGGGCCCTCGACCTGTTGGACGACGGCACGTCAGTGACACCGCCAGCGATCGACCATGGCCCACCCGCAACCCTGCCGGAAGGTGTCGTCGCCCGAATCGTGACGATGGCGGTCTCGCACGGCGCGCCACCGATGCCGGCGCAGGCGGTGCGCATCGACATTGCCATGGCAGATGGCAGCGTGCGTCGCGTCGTGGTCTCGGGGGATACCGGCCCCAACCTCGAACTTGGCAAGGTTGGGCCGGAACCGGATCTCCTCGTGCACGAGGCGTCGGCGGTAGCGTCGCTCGGCCACGACCTCGACAATGCCGCCACGATCGGGCACGCCACGGCGGCGACCGCGGGGCGAGTGGCCACGCGAGCAAGGGTGAAGCGGTTGGCGCTGAACCACCTTGGGGTCTCGTGGGCCGCTGACCCGTCACCGGCACGAGAAGAGGCGGCCGCACACTTTGCGGGTGAGGTACTCGTCCCGAACGACCTTGACTGGCTTGACCTGTAGGTGGTCCTTGGGAACGGCCGCTCCGGGAGTGAACGCGTGGGCGCATGGGAGCAGACGGTGCTTGGGGAGGTGCGCGTCACCTTTGTTGGCACGGGGAGCACGGGCGACCCGCGACGGCGCTGCGGCACAACGCTGCTCACATTGGCCGACGGATCGCACCTGCTCGTGGACACGGGGGGCGGCAACGAAACGCTGATCGCCCTTGAGCGCGCGCAGGTTGACCTGACGCGCCTCCGGGCGATTGTCCTGACGCACCAACATCTCGATCACGCGGCGGGCCTGCCGTTTGTGCTCTTCTCGTTGGCGATGGCGGCGGTGCGTGGGAAGTCGGTCGGCGAGGTGCACGTCTGCGTGCCCGCCGGCGCGCGTGACGGCCTGCGCGCGATGTGCGACACGCTCTTCCCGGGGATGCAGAACCCGTGGTGGCTTGCCGGCCGCGCGAAGTGGCACGGCTGCGACCCGGCCGACTACCTGTGGCGCATCGAGCTGCGCGACGACGGGACGGCCGAGGTGGTGGCCGACGTGGCGTCCCGGGCCGGGCAGGCGTTGGGCGAGGGCGTGGTGGCGGCGATCGAGACGATGGCGGTGTCGCACGGGGCGCCGCCGGTCCCGGCGCAGGCGGTGCGCATCGAGACGCGCCGGGCGGATGGGTCGGCGTGCCGGATCGTGATTTCGGGGGACACCGGGCCGAACGCGGGCATGGGACGCTTCGCGGCGGGGGCCGACCTGCTGATCCACGAGGCGGTCGAGGCAGAGGCACTCGGGGCGCACCCGGTGTTCGTGCCGGGGACGGGGCACGTCACGGCCGCGATGGCCGGGCGGATTGCGGCCATGGCCCGGCCGAAGCGGTTGGCGCTGCACCACCTGAACGCGGCCACCGGGCAACGCCCGGAGGTGGTGCGCGACGAGGCGGCGACGCACTTCGAAGGCGAGGTAGTGGTGCCGGACGACATGGACGTGCTGGTGGTGTAAGTGCTGCGGGGAAGATCCCGAGGGGCGTGCACAACATCGGTGCTTTCCCCGATGCCCGCCCACTTGGCATGGCCGACACTCCTGCTCAGGAGGAACGCCACGATGGCAGGCAGGCTGGTCCGGTTGGACAAGAACCCGGGGATGATGGAGGACCCACCCATCACGCAGTGGCTGTTCAACAGCACCTACGCCGCGTGGGGATGGCTCGCGGTTCGGCTGTACGTGGGGTACCAGTGGGTGGTGGCGGGCGAGCACAAGGTGACGGACCCGGCGTGGATGAGCACGGGCGAGGCGCTGAAGGGCTTCTGGGTGCGGGCGGCGGCGATCCCCGCGGCGCCGGCCAAGCCGGTGGTGTCGTTCGACTGGTACCGCGACTTCCTGCAGTTCCTGCTCGACACGCAGGCCTACACGTGGTTCGCCAAGCTGGTGGCGGTCGGTGAGGTGCTGATCGGTGTCGGCCTGATCCTCGGCGCGTTCACTGGCATCGCGGCCTTCTTTGGGGCCTTCATGAACTGGAACTTCATGATGGCTGGCACGGCGAGCACGAACCCGTTGCTGATGGTGCTTGCCGTCGGGATCATGATGGCGTGGAAAGTGGCTGGGTACTACGGTGCCGACCGCTGGATCCTCCCGCTCATCGGCACCCCGTGGCACGGTGGCAAGTTGGTCCACCCGGAGGAGTACATGGACGCACCGGCCGTACGGACGGCGTAGCGCCCCCGGCGCCCGGCACGGCGTGGGCACCAGCCGGTCGCGCGGTACCCACGGCGTGCGGGGCGCCACCTCCTCCCCCGCCCACGAGGCCCCGGTTCCTGATGTGGAACCGGGGCCTCGCGTCGTGATGCGGAAGGTGGTCGATTGTTCGTCGAGGGTCTGCGGAGCTTGCACACGTGCGGCCACCACGATGGTCGGATCAGTCCGCGCGTCGATCGTGTGCCAACGGAGCGCCAGCAGTCGCCACGCCGCCGTCGATGCCGCGTTGCGGCGCACTGTGCGGCATGCACACGATCGGGCACCGAAGGCCGGTTGTTGGGTCGCGCCCGTGTGCGCCACGCACGCAAGCAGCCGAACCCAGATCACGCCATGCGTGCTGCCCCAGCATGGCGCGTCCCGACGGACCTGCGCTGATTGCCCCACGGTCGGCCTCCCCGGAGGCCTGATGTGCCACGTGCCGGCGGTTCGCGGCCTCAACGCGACGTAAGGAACGAGAACCGACCGAGGACCACCCTTCAGGCATGACCGGTTGGGTCGATGGTGTTCGCGACGCAACTTGGCGACTGCCTCACCGGTGGCAACCGGCGAGCTGGGCCGAGCGCCAAGGATGGCCCTGCATCACCACCTCCGAGCCCTGGAAGGATCCCTGCCCCGATGGCTTTACGCATCAACTACAACTTCGAGTCGGTGAGTGCCCAACGCAACCTCGCAGCCAACCAAGGGGTCTTCCAGCGAGCGATCGAGCAGCTTTCCAGCGGGATGCGGATCAACAAGGCGGCGGATGACGCGGCCGGCCTGGCAGTGAGCGAAAAGCTCAGGAACCAGGTGCGTGGCCTGAACCAGGCGCAGCGCAATGCGCAGGATTCCGTCTCGTTGCTGCAGACCGCCGAGGGCGCCCTGAACGAGACGCACAGCCTGCTCTCCCGCATGCGCGAGCTTGCGGTGCAGTCGGCCAACGACACTCTGACCAACGCGGACCGGCTGCACATCCAGGACGAGGTGAACCAGCTCCTCTCTGAGGTTGACCGTATCGCGGCATCGACGCAGTTCAACACCATTGCCCTGCTGAACGGGACCGGGGGCGCAAGCCTCAAGTTCCACGTGGGCGCCAACGTTGAGACGGGTGACTTCGCCAACGAGTTGAGCTTCTCGCTCGGTGACGCCAGCACGGCGGGCCTCTCGATCGCCAACCTATCGGCGGCGCAGTCGCTCACGACGCAGTCAACCTCGAACGCGGCGATCAGCGTGCTCGATACCGCGATTGAGAACATCAGCTCCCGGCGCGGGGCGATCGGTGCCATGCAGAACCGGCTTGCCAGCACGATCAACAGCCTCGGTGTCGCCGCCGAGAACACCGGTGCGGCGAACAGCCGCATCCGCGACGCCGACATCGCTCAGGCCGTGTCCGAGATGACGCGCGCCCAAATCCTGCAGCAGTCGACCATGGCGGTCCTGGCGCAAGCGAACCAGGCGCCGCAGATGGCGCTCCAGCTGCTCAAGTAGCCCGCATCAGGCGGGTGTCCTCCCGGGTTTTGCCATCCTGGCCACCGAGGCCACGCTTCGCGCCCTGTCGCCGGTTTGTCGGTGGCGGGGCGCGACTTGTTTGGTGCACCCGGCCGTATAACCCCCACGTCACGGGGTGAACGCGCGAACGATGTCCACCACCAAGCGGGAACAACGACGGGTGCGCCGACGGGTTCCCCCGGAGGCTTGGGGGCCGCTTCAAGCCCTTGCCCGGCGCGCGCGCGGGCCTCTCGACCGCTTTCTCGAGATCGAGGCGGCCAGCGGCATGCTGCTGGTGGCGGTCGCCATCGTCGCCGTTGTGTGGGCGAACTCACCGTGGCGCGAGGCATACGTTGCCCTCTGGGACACGCCGGTTGGGCTGCGCGTCGGGTCGTTCACGTTTGAGCGATCGCTCCAGTGGTTCGTCAACGACGTGCTGATGGTGGTCTTCTTCTTCGTCGTTGGGTTGGAGATCCGGCGCGAGATCCACGAAGGCGAGTTGTCGGAGTGGCGTCGCGCCGCCCTGCCCGTCATCGCGGCAATGGGCGGGATGGTCGTGCCTGCGCTGATCTACGTCGCAATCGCGGGGGCACCCTCGACCGTCTCTGGATGGGGCGTGCCGATGGCGACCGACATTGCGTTTGCGGTCGGCATTCTCTCGATTCTTGGCACGCGGGTGCCGCCGGCGTTGCGCGTGCTGCTGCTTGCCCTTGCGGTCATTGACGACCTTGGCGCGATCCTTGTGATCGCCGTCTTCTATTCCGGCGGCGTCGTGTGGGCGGGCATCGGCGTGGCGTTGGCGTCGCTGGGCGCGATCGTCGTGATGCAGCGCGCGGGTGTACGGGCGTCGCTGGCGTACGTGCCGCCAGCGGCGGTGGCATGGGCGGGGACCTACGCGGCGGGGGTGCATCCGACGGTAGCGGGGGTGGTGGTGGGGCTGATGACCCCGGTTCAAGCGTGGCTGCGGCCGTCTGACTTGCGCCGCGAGGCGAGTCGCGTGCTTGATCGCCTCCGAACGCTTGGCTTCCCAGCGGCCCCGCAGGATCTGGCGGCACCAGTCCACGACCTGATGCACGCCGTGGTCGAGGTGCGATCGCCGGTGGCGCGCCATGTGGAGGCCTTGCATCCGTGGGTGGCGTACGGCGTAATGCCGGTGTTTGCGCTTGCGAATGCCGGGGTGGCGATTGATCCGGGCGATTTTGGGGGGGCAGCCGTGCGGGTCGCGGCGGGAATCGCGGTAGGTCTGGCGGTTGGGAAGCCAGTTGGCGTTGCCTTGGCGTGCGCGCTGGCAACGAAGGTTGGCGTTGGCCGCCTGCCTGCGGGCATCGGTGCGCCCGAGGTGCTGGTGCTTGGCACCGTCGCGGGCGTCGGGTTCACGATGTCGCTCTTTATCGCGCAGCTCGCGTTCACGGACGCACACCTCTTGGCAGCAGCAAAGCTGGGCGTGCTGGGCGCAAGCGTCGTCGCGGCGCTTGTGGGGCTTGGCCTCGGGTGGGCGATGCTGGCACCAATGCCAACGGCGGGAGCGGCGCTGACGGCGAACGAGGCGGAGCAGTCGACGGACGCGTGACGGCGCCGATCCTACGGGCTTGGCGGAATCGAAAACGCCGGGCAGATGCCCGGCGTTTCCGATTGGCTCTGGGTGCGCCGCGCCGGATCGGGCCGAGATGCCCGAAGCGAGCGCGATGCCCCCCAGCTACTTGAGGAGCTGGAGGACGAGGGACGGCGCCTGGTTGGCCTGAGCGAGGACGGAGATACCGGCCTGCTGCAGGATCTGGGAGCGGACGAGTTCGCTCATGGACAGCGCGATGTCGGCGTCGGCGATCCGGCTGTTCGCGGCGGCGGCGTTCTCGGCCGCGACGCCGAGGGTGCGGGTGGCACTCTCGAGGCGAGACTGCAGGGACCCAATGCTGGTCCGTGCCGTGCTGACCGCGTTGATCGCAGCATCGAGGGTGGAGATCGCGAGGTTCGCGACACCTTGGGCAGTGACGCTCATTGCGTTGACCGACGACGAGAGGACGCTCGCGTAGAAGCTCCCGGCCGGCGTGACGTTGAGCGTGAAGATGTTGTCGTTCAGCGTGGTGTTGTTCGTGTTCGAGCCAATCTGGATGCTCATGGCGGTGCTTCCGCCGGTGAGGATCGCGACGCCATTGAACTGCGTGGAGTTTGCGATGCGATCGATCTCGGCGAGCAGGTTCGTGAACTCGGTGTTCAGGTTCGCGCGGTCGGTGTTGTTGATCGTGTCGTTCGCAGACTGCACGGCAAGTTCGCGCATGCGGGCGAGGAGGCTGTGCGCCTCGCTCATTGCACCCTCGGCGGTCTGGATGAGGCTGATGCCGTCCTGCGCGTTGCGAGCCGCTTGGTTGAGGCCACGGACTTGGTTCTTCAGTCGCTCCGAGACGGCCATCCCGGCCCCGTCATCAGACGCCTTGTTGATGCGAAGGCCGGTCGCCAAGCGCTGCGCGTTGGTCGCGTAGGTGTCTTGGCTTGACGCAAGGCTCCGCTGCGCCACCGACGCGGCAAGGTTGTAGTTGATCCGCAGTGCCATGAGGTGATCTCCCTATCCCGTACATGGACCGGCGCGACTCCGCTCGCACCGTCTCGGTGGGGACTGGCGCATGTCCTTCGCACGGCAGAGCCGGTCGTGCGCGGACACCCGCTAGTTCCCGAGGCACGACGTCGAAGGCCAACGTCGCGCTCCGGACCGAAGTGCGTAACCGACCGTCCGACCCATCCGCTGGCAGGCGCATGAATCGTGTGAACCGCATGCTGGCAGGCACGTGGTCCGACGCGACGTCAGGCTGGCAGGCCTTTCGTCTGCTTGGTTACCGCCCCTCGGGCGCATTCCCCTTGTCCACGACTCTTGTCGGCGTGGCGGTGACCGGTCGGCAGTTAACCGCTGCCGCAAAGGACTTCCCCAGATGGGTGGTGCCGCCGAAGCGGCGTTGCGGCCAATGGAGAACCCTCGCGGCCGCGTGCCATGGCGCAGATACCGCCAACGGCGGGCCTCAAAGCGGGCCGTCAGAACGACAGCCGCATGACGTACTGGCGGTCGATGACCCGCCCGAAGCGGCTGTAGAGGCCGTGGGCGGGGCCGATGTCGGCGCCATCTGGCAGGTGCAGCGCCCACCGATCGACGCCCCGGCTGGCGAGGTTTGCCACCATCGCCCGCATCAGGGCGGTACCAACGCCGATGCCACGTGCGTCGCGGTCAACCCAGAGGCGGCGGACGTGCGCCCACGTGTTCCCGGCGGCGCGTCGCCGGGCGCGGCGCTTGCCCTCGTGCCGGTCGCTCTCTTGCTGGGCGTGGCCCGCGGAACGGGGGTCGCCGTAATGAGCGATCAAGTCGTCATTGAGGCGATCGCCGAGGAGCTCGGTGTCGCAGACCCCGCAGGGCGTGCCGTCGAACCACGCCTCGATACGCCCGCGCCGGGTGACGATGTCGAAAGGCAGGCGCTCGTCACCGGTGTCCGTCATGCACGGCGCGTCGGTTCGCCCGCCATAGATGATGAGTGGGCGCGGTTGGCGGAAGCCAATGCTGCGCATGGGGGCCCACAGGTGGGGCCACCGTGACGAGCACTGGGCGCCGAACTGGAGGAACCCTGGCCCCCCGCGGAAGGCCTCGAGGCCGGGCAGGCCCTCGGCGCGCGCCCATCGCACCATCGTGGCGGCAAGCATGGCGGCGGCGCGGTCGGCACCCGGAACTCCCGGCCAGGCAAAGAGCCAGAAGATGGCGGCGTGGGTGTCGCGGATCCAGTCGGGCCCATCGCCATCGGCGGCGCCGTAGCCCCACCCGTGGTCGGAGATGCCGAGCTGAGCAGCGGCGAGGACCTCACCGTCCTCGATGACGAGGCGCACCTGGCTGCTGTCCATTCCCGGCGAGTAGAAGGGCCAGGCGAGGTGGTGGTCGAGGCCGCGTGCGACGGCAACGTCGTCGGGGAGGGTGCCGGGGACGACCAGACGGGCGTGCGCCCGGGCGAGTGCCCCAAGGCCAGGTAACCACTCCGGGGAGTACTCCACGACCTCCATCCCCCAAGTCTAGCGGGGTCAGCCGTTTCGGCCAGATGGTGGTCGGTGCCGGTGGGCGCGGGTATGGTCAGCCACCGAGGAGGCAACCGTTGAGCGCCACCCCAAATGCCCGCGCAGGCGTTCACGGCGTCCCGTTGCTGCCGGCAACGGCCCTGGTCCTGAGCGGTGCGCTGATGTCGCGCATCCAGGACACGGCGCTCAGCATCGCTAACCCATCGTTGATGGTCGACTTCGGGGTGCCGGCTGCCACGATCGCATGGATCTCGCTGGCACCGATGCTGCTGTCGGCGAGCCTGCTGACGATCTTTGGGAGGCTGGCGGACCTGCGCGGGCGGCGCAACCTCTACGCCTTGGGTATCGTGATCTTTGGCGTCGGTTCGGCGTTCTGTGCCCTCAGCCCGACCTTCGCCGTGCTGGTCGTCGCCAGGATCGTGCAAGGGCTCGGTGGCACGCTGATGGCGGCCAACTCGGTCGCGTATCTCATCGATATCTATGCACCGTCGCGGCGCGGGTTTGTGGTGGGGTTATGGGAGGCAGGAATCGCCACCGGGTCGGGCATCGGACCGCTAATCGGCGGTGCCGTGATCGAGGCCGCGGGGTGGCAGGGGTCGTTCGCCATGATCGTGCCGATGGGTATCGCCATGGTGGCGGCGGTCCCGTTCGCGATGAAGGAACCCCCGCGCGAACCGGGATCGCCACGCTTCGACATGGTGGGCGCGGTGCTGTTTGGAGTGGGGGTGGCGGCCTTCCTGTATTCCCTGACGCAGGCCTCCGTGGCCGGGTGGACGTCGCCAATCGTTCTCGGGTCGCAGGCGTTGGCGGTTGCGTGCGGGGTACTGTTCGTGCGCGTCGAGAACCGGGTCGAAAGCCCGATGATCGACCTGCGGATGTTCCGCAGTCGGACCTTCACCGCGGGGAACCTCGCCAAGGTCGCCGGCTACCTGCCATTCGCGGCGCACGGGTTCCTGCTGCCCTTCTACCTGAAGGAGGTGCTTGGGCTCCCCCCCACGGGGGTCGGGTCGATCCTTGTGGCGCTTCCCGCAGGCATGTTCGCGGCGTCTCTGGTCTCCGGGCCGCTGTCCGACCGGATCGGCACGCGCGTACTCGCCCCCGCAGGGTTGGCCCTGCAGGCGGTGGGGTGCGTCGTGCTTGCCGTCGCGACCGCCGATCAGGGGGTGTGGGCGCCCGTCGTTGGGACGCTGCTTGGCGGCATCGGGATTGGGGCGTTCATCGCGCCGAACGACAGTGCGATCCTTGCCGCGTCGCCCCGCGACCGGATCGGCGTGGCAAACGGGATCCTCGGGGTGAGCCGGACGGCCGGCTTGCTGCTTGGCGTCGCGATCGGTGGTGCCGGGCTATCGGCGCGCGTGGCGGCGCACGATGGGTCGTTCCTGGACGGCTTCCACGACGTCTACTGGCTTGTCACCGCGGTGGCGATTGCCGGCGTGGCGATTGCGACGGTCCGGGATCGGGCGGCCGAGACGCCGCACGCGTGAGTGGTGGGACATGGCGGTTCAGGCACAAGGGGAACAATGGCGATGGTGACGGACATTGGGGCGCCGGTTCGGGTGCTGTCGTGGAGCGAGCGGTCAGAGCCGGAGGCGATGTACCCGGACGGGATTGACGGCGCGGTCGCCGAGATGCTGCGCGAGGCGGGCGGGTTCGACGTGCGCACGGCAACGATTGATGACCCGGACCTTGGTCTGTCCGAGGTGGATCTCGAGTGGGCGGAGGTGCTGGTGTACTTCAGCCACGTGCGTCACCGCGAGGTCGACGACGCGACCGTGGCGCGAATCCTCCGGCACGTGCAACAGCGAGGGCTGGGTTTCCTGCCGCTGCACTCGTCGCTGGATTCGAAGCCGTTCCAGGAGCTGCTGGATCACCCCGGGCGGCTGCCGGGATGGCGCGAGGACGAGAAGCCGTCGCGGGTGTGGGTGGTGCAGAAGGATCACCCGATCGCGGCTGGCTTGGGTGACGGGTTCGTGATCCCGGCCGAAGAGATGTACCAGGAACCGTTCAACATCCCGCCGCCAGACGAACTGGTCTTCGTGTCGTCGTTTGCGGGGGGCGAGGTGTTCCGGTCCGGGTGCTGCTGGTACCGCGGTGCCGGGCGCGTCTTCTACTTCCAACCGGGGCATGAGACCTACCCGGTCTACTACCAAGCGGAGGTGCGCCGGGCAGTGGCAAACGGCGTGCGGTGGTGCGCCGGGCGATAGGATGGGGGCGTCCGGGGCGCGCCGGTTCGAGGCGTGCCCCTTCATGGAGGGGTATTGCCATGTCGGAGCGGCTTGGGGTCGCGATCATCGGGACGGGGACCATCGCGAACGCGCACATGCGGTCGCTGGAACATCACGCGCCGGCGCGCGTCGTGGCGGTCTACGATGTCCTGCACGATCGTGCGGAGGCATTCGCGCAGAAGTGGAACATCGAGGTCGTCGCGTCGGACCTCGACAAGGTGTTGAGCCGGAGCGACGTGGATGCGGTGATCGTGTCGACGCCGCCGTTCGCGCACATGGCACCGACGATCGCGGCGCTTGAGGCGGGCAAGCACGTGTTGTGCGAGAAGCCGTTTGCCTTTGACCCGGTCGAGGCCGAGAAGATGACCGAGGTCGCGGAGCGGACGGGCAAGCACCTTGCCGTCTGTTCGGCACGCCAACGCGTGTGGGCGGCGTCGCGCAAGGCGCAGGAACTTGCGAGTAACGGCACCCTCGGCGACGTCTATCACGTGCGGTCGAGTGCCTTCCGGTTCCGTGGGCGCCCCGGCATCGACATTTTGCGCGACACCCACTGGTTCATCGACCATTCGCGTGCGGGCGGTGGCGCACTGATCGACATCGGCGTCTACCAGATCGATGCGCTGCTGTGGATCTTGGGCAACCCGAAGGTGACGTCGGTCCTGTGTTCGACGAAGATGGGTATCGGCAACCCGGCCCCGGCACCACTGGTGCAGGATGTCGAGGATCACGCGGTGCTGATGTTCACCTGTGAGGGTGGGAAGTCGGGAATCCTCGAAATCACGTGGTCGAGCAACGTGTCGCAGGTGGACCAGTTCCTGGTCTTCGGCACGAAGGCGGGGCTGAAGTTCAATCCGCTGACGATGATCGCGCCCGGCCCGTACAACCCGCTGCGCCCGGTGGAGCAGAAGGTGCTGGACGGTGGCGACATGGACACGGCAGGCTTCGGCGACGTCAGCCAGCAGTTCGTGGACGCGATCCTTGCCGGGAAGGTGCCGCACACGCCGGCGCGCCATGCCCTCGAGGTGACGAGAGTGATGGACGCGGCGTACCGGTCAGCAAAGACCGGGCAGGCGGTATCGCTGCACTGACCCCGGTCGCGCAGGCCTGCCCCTCGTCCCGTGCTTCCCCGGCATCGTGGTGTCTCCGCTGGGACCGCCGGCGCCCTCGCCGGCCCGTTCCCACGTTCACCATCGTCGGCCACGCGCAGTCCAGCTTGGGGTCGGACGGGACAGACCCGTTCGAACCTCATGTGAACGGGTCTGAATTGGGCCGGGTGGGGCGGAGGATGTCCCCGGCCTCATGACTGCGCGTCCCTGGGAGCGTGGTGCTGGCCCTGCGAATCGGGAGGACGGCCTGCGAGGGCGCCGTCGGTCCCAGTGCGGAGGTGGCCGGGGGCTGACCGGTCACGCGGTGAGTGAGGGCGTGCCCACGGTCCCCTACGGCGGACAAGGATGCCTGCGGACCGAAACTTGGCCTCCCTGCCTCGTCGATTGCAGCTGGGAGCGTGTCAGGCGGCGTCGGCGCGGGTGGCGCGTTTCCAGTGCCGGGCGCGCTCGGAGAGTTCGCGGGCTTGGGCAAGCGTCGCGGGGGTCGTGCCGCCGAGCATCTGCGCGAGTTCGATGATCCGTCCGCCGTCGTCGAGGGTGTTCGCCTCCGTTGATGTGCGCCCGTCGATGACGCGCTTCGCGAGGAAGACGTGGCCGTCCGCATACGCGGCGACCTGCGGCAGGTGAGTCACGCAAAACACCTGATGGCGATCACCGAGGCCAGACAACTTTTCGCCGAGGACCTGCGCGTTTCTCCCGCCGACGCCGGTATCGACCTCGTCGAAGATGAGCGTGGGGGTGCGGTCGACGCGTGACAGGACCGCCTTGAGGGCAAGGAGGATGCGCGACAGCTCCCCGCCAGAAGCGGTGCGGGCGACGGGCCGGGACGGTTCGCCGGGGTTTGGTGCAAAGTGGAAGGCGACGGCATCAATACCGGCGTCGTCACAGCGGTACCGCACGCTGTCGTTGGGTACCGGTACACCGTCCGGGGCCGGCACGCGCGTCAGGACGGCCTCAAAGGCGCCCTTGAGGCTCAGGGCGCGCAACTCCGTGGCGATCGCGGCGGCGAGGTTGTCGCCCGCGGCGGCTCGGGCATCGGAGAGGGCCGCGGCGTCGGCACCAACCGTCGCTTCGAGGGCGGTGATCCGGGTGTCGAGGGCGTGCCCGCGTGCGTCACGCGTGGCAAGGTCGTCAAGTTCGGCGCGCGCCCGATCAGCAAAGGCGAGGATGTCGGCAATCGTTGCGCCGTACTTGTACTTGAGTGTCCCGATCTGGTCGAGCCGTCGCTCCACCTCCGCCTGCCGTGCGGGATTGAACTCGATGGACTCGACGTACGCGGTAATGGTGTGGATGGCGTCGTCGATGAGGGTTGACGCCTCGGCGACGGTGGTCGCAGTTGGCGTGACGTCCGGGTCGACGCGGGCGAGGGCGTCGAGGTCGCGCGCGGCGCGGGCCACGAGGTCGCGCGCGGCGGCCTCGCCGTCCTGACCCCCGGCGAGGCACCCAAGGATTGTGGCTCCAAGTTCGGCGAGTCGCCCCGCGTTCGCAAGTCGGGCGCGTTCCCGCATCAAGGCGTCGTCCTCACCGTCGGTGAGGTTGGCTTGCGCGATCTCCTCGACCTGGTAACCAAGCACGTCCAGTCGTCGGGCAACCTCCCGTTCGTCGGCCTGCATCTGGCGACGCGTCGCGCGCAAGGCTCCGAGTTCGCGCCAACGATCGGCGAGATCCCGACGGGCGTCGGTGAGCCCCCCGAACCGATCAAGTAGGTCGCGTTGGGCGTCGGCGCGCAGGAGCGACAAGTGGTCGTGCTGCCCGTGGATATCGATCAGATGGGCACCGACCTGCGCGAGGGTGGAAGCGGGAACCGCGCGGCCGTTGACCCGGGCAACGCTGCGGCCGTTGCGCCCGATCTCGCGTGCGAGGACAAGCTCTGGCGTCGTTGGCACGGGACCACTGGTCACGGGCGTCGCCGCGTTATCCGCTTCCAGCAGGTCGGACATGCCAAGGCTGTCAAGGACGTCGGCGACGACCTTCGCGGTCTCGTTGTCGAGGTCGAAGATCGCCTCGACTGAGGCCCGGTCGGTCCCGGCGCGTACAACCTCCGCGGAGGTGCGCCCACCAAGGACGCATCCGATCGCGTCGATGACGATCGACTTGCCGGCACCGGTCTCGCCGGTGAGGACGGTAAGGCCGGTGCCGAAGTGCAGGCAAGCGACCTCGAGCAACGCGAAGTTGCGGATCGTCAGTTCGCGTAGCACGTGGGGGGCGTCCCGTTACGGGCGCGCAAGGCGCGACCGGCGAGAGTGTACGCCCCATTGGTTGGCATGCGTGGCGTGCAACTAGGAAGTGGCCCGGTTGCGTCGTCAGGCGCTGGCGCGCCCACCCCACGGTGTGGCCTCGGACGATGCATCGATTGACGGGGCACCCCCGCGGATTCGGACCTGCTCGAAACCGACTTCGCGTTGCAGCGCTTCGATCAGGTCGCGGCACGGTTCGACTCGGTGCGAGGCGGCGATGGCGACCGATGTGCCGTTCGCCTGCACGAGGCGAACGATCACCGGCACGGTGCCTGGCCACTTGCGGAAGGTCACATCGAGTCGTTCGACGGCGCGCAAGTCGCGATCCTCGCGTCCGTTGCGGGTAAGGGTGACATCGACCACCGATATCTGGGCTGGCCCAAGCACCGGCACGCCGTAGGCGTTCGTGCCGTTGGGCCGAGCCTCGGCAAAGGCACGCGACGCCGCAGGTTCCGCTGCAACCGGCTCGCGTTCGGGCATGGGCGCACTGGTGAGTACCGTTGGGGAGGTCGCCGCGGGGCCGACGACGTCCATGCCCGCCCATGGATCGTCGACCCAGGAAGGTGGCCGTTCGTCGTCGGTCGCGGGTGTCGGGGCGACCGCTCGTGCAACGGCCGACGCATCGTGCGCTTGCAACGGGGGTACCTGCAGTGGCGTCGGCGGAGGTGCCGTGGCCGGTGGCACGGCAGCGGTATCGGGACTGACGGTCGCAATGCCGGCGCGGACTGTGGACGTATCGGGGCGAAGCGCTGCCGGAGTCGCGTGCGCAGGTGTCGCGACCGGTATGGGAGGGATGGTGGACGGCACTTGGGGCGCCGATCGGGTGCCGGCGCGAGATTGACTTTCGGGGCCACGCGCGCGTCCCTTCCGGCCGCTTGGCGCCGACTGGATGCCTTCAACGGGTTGGTCGGGGTCGAAGGCCTCGATGGCGTCGCACACGAGTTGGGGAGTGTCGTTGCGCGTGTCGACCTTGGCGCGCACGAGGACGATTGAGTCCTCGACAAGCAACTCACGCGCAGCCTGGAAGAGGCGCGGGAAGATAACGAGTTCGATCTGGCCGGACAGGTCCTCCAGTTGCACCGCGCCCATGGTGTCGCCCTTGCGCGTCTGCACCGGGCGCACGGAGGCGATTGATCCTGCGATGGTGACCTCCTCGCCGGCCATCTCGGGGTCGATGCCGGAGATCGCGCATGAACTCGCGGCACGCAGGGCGGCGGCGGCTGACGTGAGAGGATGCTCGCTGAGATAGAGGCCGAGGACCTCCTTCTCCCAAGCGAGGTTTTGGCGGCGTTCGACCACGGTGAGGAGGGTCGCCTCGCGCGCCGGGGTCGTGACCGTGGCCCCCTGCATGGCCCTCACCCCGGGTCCCTCCCCAAAGGGGAGAGGGGAGGCTGTCCCGAACAGGTCGAAGAGGGACGTCTGGCCGCTCTGGCGGGCGCGGCTGGCCTGTTGCCCGGAGGCGATGGCGGCGTCGACTCCGGCCAGGACAACCGGGCGGTCGCCGAACGCATCGAGCGCACCTGCCTTGACGAGGCTTTCGAGTGCGCGCTTGTTCCACTGGCGCAGGTCGAGGCGCTCGCACAGGTCGTTCAGGGAGGTGAAGGCGCCGCCCTTGGCGCGGGCCGCGATCATCGACTCCACCGCACTATCGCCGACGAACTTGACCCCCGAGAAGCCGAAGCGGATGGCGGTGGTGCCATCCTCGCGTGCCTCGAGGGTGAAACCGGCGCCGCTGCGGTTCACGTCGGGCGCGCCAATCGGCACGCCGAGGCGACGGCACTCGTGGATCGCTTCCGAGACCTTCTCGGGGGTGCCGGCGGTACTGGTCAGGACGGCTGCCATGTAGGCTGCCGGGTAGTTCGCCTTGAGGTAGGCGGTCTGGTAAGCAAGGACGGCGTACGCCGCGGCGTGGCCCTTCGGGAAGCCGTAGCCGGCGAATGGGGCGATGATGTCCCACAGGGATTGGACGATGGCCGGGTCGAAGCCACGCCCGACTGCGCGCGACCGGAACTTCTCCTCCTGCTCGGCCATGAGCGCCGCGATCTTCTTGCCCATGGCCTTGCGCAGGACGTCAGCCTCGCCCCACGTGAAGCCCGCGACTTCGCGGACCATCTGCAGGACTTGGTCTTGGTACACGCAGACGCCGTAGGTCTCCTCGAGGATTGGCTTGAGGACAGGGTGCAGGTAGCGAACCGGCGCGTTGCCGTTCTTCGCCGCCGTGAATGCAGGGATGTTGTCCATTGGGCCGGGCCGGTAGAGGGCCACGATGGCGATCAAGTCGCTGACCTGGTTCGGCTTGAGGCCGCGGAGGCAGCGGCGCATCCCATCACTTTCCAGCTGGAAGACAGCCGTCGTCTCGCCCTCCCCGAGCATCTCGAAGGCCTTGCGCGCTTCCGGGTGCGAGTCGTCGATGGGGATGGTGTTCAGGTCGAGGTCGATCCCTTGCGACTCCTTGAGGATGCGCAGGGTGCGGTCGACGATGGTGAGGTTGGCGAGGCCCAGGAAGTCCATCTTGAGCATGCCGGCCTGCTCGACGGCGCCCATCGGCCACTGGGTGATGAGGGTGTCTTCGCCCTTGGTGCCTCGCTGCAACGGCACGTGCTCGACAAGCGGGTCGCGGGAGATGACGATCCCAGCGGCGTGCGTGGAGGCGTTGCGGGCGACCCCTTCGAGACCGGCGGCGAGGTCGAGGACCTCGGCGACACGCGGGTCGCGCCCGGCAATCTCCTTCAGGTCGGGGGTCTCGCGGGCCTCCGCGATGGTGGCACCGAAGGGGATTGCGCGCGCGATGGGGTTCACCTCGGAGAAGCTCAGTCCCATGACGCGCGCGACGTCGCGCACCGCGGCGCGGGCGGCCATCGTGCCGAAGGTGATGATCTGTGCGACGCGGTCGCGGCCG
>CAILQO010000114.1 GCA_903836285.1 uncultured Chloroflexota bacterium | reverse complement strand
GCTGGGCCAGTCTCACCGTACAGTGCGCGGTGGATCAGGAGACGTTCGGCCTGATGCTGCCGTACTGCTAGGTCGACCTCGGTGGGGTTCCATCGCCGGAACAGCCTCGCCCGCATGTCGCTTAGGACCTCGGCGTGAGCTGGGTCTCCAGCAAGGTCACGGAACTCGCCCGGATCATCCTCCAAGTCGAATAGCACTGGAGGGTCATCGAGGGCGTAGATCAGCTTGTAGGGGCCATGGCGCAACATCGCGACCGGCGACGCGACACCATGCGCGAGGTACTCCGCAAAGACCTCTCCGGCCCACGACTCGGCGGCACCGTGATTGTCGCGAGCGAGGGGAAGCAATGACGCCCCGTCCATGCCAGGGAGGTGGTCAGCACCGGCGAGGTCGATGATGCTCGCCACGACATCCACGTGCGACACCGGATGTACGACCTCGCGACCGGACGGTAGCGCCCCGGGCCACGACATGATGAGCGGGACCCGCACGGACTGCTCATAGAAGTTCGACTTGCGCCACATCCCGTGCTCGCCGGCCATCTCGCCGTGGTCGCTGGTGTAGATGACCACCGTGTCTTGCAGCTGTCCCGTCGCCTCCAGGGCACCGAGCAGGATGCCGACCTGCTCGTCGAGGTAGGTGCACAAGGCGTAGTAGCCGTGCCGGGCGCGCCGTACCTCTTCGTCACTGAAGTCGGCGAGGCCGAAGGCGGCGCGCAGGCGATGCATCGCTGGTGGCAACGCCGCGAGATGCCCCGGCGGGATGACCGGAAGGTCGATGGTTTCCGTGTCATACACGTCCCAGAATCGTTGGGGCGCAATGAGCGGGAAGTGGGGCGCGATGTAGCCGACATCCATTGCCCACGGACGCTCTTCCCCACGCATTTCAGTGATGTAGCGCACGGCGGCTTGGGTCACTCCGTCGTCGACATCGAGTTCGCGCGTCCGCCCCGGCCCGGCTTGGGTTACCCCCGGCCACGGCTGCGCCGCTACTGGCACCCCACGTGACCAGTCGGCCTGTCCATGGGTCTGGGAGGCGTGGAGGTCAAAGGCGAGTTGCGCCCGGAAACCGTGGAGGTACTGCGGGTCCGGGAAGTGTTGCTTGCCGGCAAGCACGCAGTCGTAGCCGGCGGCGCGAACGGCGTGCGCCCATGTAGCGACGTCTCGCGAGAGGTGGCTTGTGTTGTCCCACCCACCCGGATTCCGGTGCACGTGGCGACCGGTCATGAAGCTCATGCGGCTGGGCGTGCACAGGGGTGACGCGCAGTAGGCGTTGGTGAAGTGCACGCCAGAAGCGGCGAGCCGGTCGAGGTTTGGCGTTTGCACAAGCGGGTGCCCGCCGAACCCGCTGAACTGCGGCGCGTGCTCGTCGCTCATGATGACGAGGAGGTTGGGTGGACGATTGATCATCGGTCGCAGTGTAGGCACCTGCTTGCGCGGGTGCGCACCCCGGCAACCGCCAGCCTCCTCCTTGGTCACCGCCTGTCGCGGCGCGGGGGCCTTGGTCGCGGTCTCGGGGGCGAACTACACGCCCGCCTCCTCGAAGACCTTCCGGGCGATGCCTGCCGCCGTCGCCGCCGTCGGCCACCCGGAATAGAACGCGAGGTGGGTGATCACCTCGACGAGTTCGTCCCGTGTGACGCCGTTGTCGAGGGCACGCTTGAGGTGACCCGGCAACTCGTTCGTGCGATACATCGCCACAAGAGCGGCCACCGTTATCAGGCTACGGTCGCGCTTCGACAGGCCCGGACGCTCCCACACGTCCCCGAACAGCACATCTGACGTGTAGCCGGCGAGGGCCGGTGCAACGTCGGCGAAGGGGATACGAAGGGGGGTGGGTTCGTCAGGCATGCGGCGTTCTTTCTGGGTGACGTAATGGCACTGCGAGGGGCCTACAGGTTGGTGCGGGCTTCGTGGAACTCGGGGTAACGCGCCCCGATGATCTGGATCTGCGCCGCGGCCTCGGCGATGTCGTGCACGTCGGCCTCGTCCAAGTGGATCGCCGCCCCGCCGTTGTTCTCAGTCAGCCGATCGAGGCGACGTGTTCCCGGGATCGGAACGATGTACGGGCGCTGCGCCAACAGCCACGCTAAGGCAATCTGGGCCGGCGACGCATGCTTGCGCGCACCGATCTCCTCAAGCAGGCGCACGATCGCGAGGTTCGCCGCGCGGTTCTCGGCGTCGAAGCGTGGGATACGGTTGCGCAAGTCGTTCTCAGCAAAGGTCGTCGTTGCATCGACCGTGCCGGTCAGAAAGCCCTTGCCGAGTGGGCTAAACGGCACGAAGCCGATCCCCAACTCGTCGCAGGCGGCCAGAACGGCCTCCTCAGGGCGACGCCACCAAATCGAATATTCACTCTGCACGGCGGCGACCGGATGCACCGCGTGCGCGCGCCGGATCGTGGTGGCGGCGGCCTCCGACATCCCGAAGTGGCGCACCTTTCCGGCGGCCACGAGTTCTTTCACCGCACCGGCGACCTCCTCGATCGGCACGTTCGGATCGACACGGTGTTGGTAGAAGAGGTCAATCGTCTCGACGCCCAGTCGTTGCAGCGACCCTTCGACGCCCGCCTTGATGTGTTCCGGGCGACTATCGGTGCGCATGCCATCGGGCTTCCCGTTCTCACCGGTCGCCCACCCAAACTTCGTGGCGATCTGAACGCGCCCGCGGTACGGCGCAAGCAACTCGCCCATCAGGGCCTCGTTGGTGAGCGGGCCGTACACCTGCGCGGTATCGAAGAAGGTGACCCCTTGGTCGATCGCCGCGGCGATCAGTGCTTCCAAGTCTGCCCGGTCTGGCGCCGCGCCCCACGCGCCGGTAAGGCCCATGCAGCCGAGGCCAATCGCAGACACCTCAAGTCCGTTCGTGCCGAGGGTGCGCCGTTCCATCATGCAGATCTCTTTCACGGGACTCGCGCCGAGATTCTTGGCGCGTCGGGTGTAAGTGTGGCACCGCCAACTCATCGGCCCTGCGAGTACCGGCTACCCACGTGATGCGAAGCGGCGCCCGGCGAAGACCGTGGCGATGATCGCGACGCCGAACACGGCGGTCACTGGGTCGACCGCCTCGCCAAGCACGGGAACCGCGAACAGCATCCCGAGGATCGGTTGCACCAAGATCAACTGGCTCACTCGCACCGTTCCCCCGATTGCCAAGGCGCGGTACCACAGGAACGCGCCCGCCCACATCGTGCCGATCCCCACGTACAGGACGCCCGCCCACGCCGCGGCTGTCACCGGTCCGTCCGGCCAGGTCAGGATCGCGAGCGGGATCGTCGCGGGGAGCGCCAACGCGACCGACCAACTGGCCACCAGCTCGGCCGGCATCGTCCGCGCCAGTCGGGCACCGAAGACAGTCGCGAACGACGCCACGATCACTGCCCCAAGGAGGATGGCGTCAGCGGCGCCCGGACCTTCGAACGCCGATCCGGACTTGGCGAAGGGGTACGCCACCACGAGGAGGCTGCCAAGCACGGCCATCGCCCAGAAGCCGGCCGGTTGCGGTTGCCGGTTGACACGCGCCGCGACGACGGCCGTCGCGAGCGGCGCGAAGCCGAGCATCGCCGAGACGCGCATCGATTCGACGTACCGCAGGGCGACCGACATTGCGAGCGGGAAGACGATCACGCTGCCCCCGGTGACGATCGCAAGAGGCAGGCGGTCGGCCCGGGTCGGGCGCGGCGCCCGAGTGGCCAAGAGGTACGTGACGGAAAGCACGCCGGCCACGACCGCACGGCCAAAGGCGACAAACGCCCCGGCGAGTTGCGGCGCGTCGACGCTGCCGGTCGCGAGGCGCGTCATCGGGACACCGAGGGCGAAGATTGCGACGGCGACCATGCCCAGCAGCAGGCCTCGCGCCGGGTCGGGTGCGTCACCCGACACCCGTGCGTCGGGAACGCCTCGTGCGTCGGCCATGCGCCGGGACCATACCCCACTGCCCCAGGAGGACTGCCCTACCCGCGTGTCGCGAGGCGCCGACTGGCGAAGACCGTCCCGACGATCGCTAGGCCGAATGTCGCGGTGACGAGGTCGAGCGTCTCGCCAAGGAGTGGGACGGAGAAGAGCATGCCGAGGATCGGCTGGGCAAGCTGCACCTGCCCGACCCGGACGGTGCCGCCGAGCGCGAGGCCTCGGTACCAGAAGAAGAAGCCGATCCACATCGAGCCGAGGGACACGTAGAGGAAGCCGAGCCAGGCGGCGATCGAGGCGGGGGCATCGGGCCAGGTGAGCGTTGCAAGGGGGATGGTGATCGGCAGCGAGGCGGCGCACGCCCAGCAGATCACCTGTTCGGCGGTCATGGTGCGCGCCAGGCGAGCCCCGTAGACGTAGCCGGTCGAGGCGCAGAGGGTGGCGGCGCAGAGCAGCAGGTCGGCACCACTGATTCCTGAGAGCGACGCACCGGCCTTGACGAACGGGAACGCCATCACGAGGAGGCTACCGGTGGCGGCGACCGCCCAGAAGACGGCGGGTGGCCGTTGGCGGTTTACCCACGCACCGATGACCGCCGTCCCCAAGGGCAGGGCACCGAGGATGGCACTACCGTGCACCGACTCCACGTACCGCATGGCGATCGACATCCCCAAGGGGAAGCCGATGACGACACCGCCCGCGACGACGGCGAGGGAGGTGCGATCGGCCGTCGCGGGAAGAGGTGCGCGCGTTACCACGAGATACGCAATCGACAGAATCCCCGCAACGACGGCACGACCGAACGCCACGAAGGCACCGGGGAGTTGCGGATCAGTCGGCGACCCCGTGGCGAGGCGCGTCATCGGCGCGCTGAGGGCGAAGATGAGGACGCCGATGGCCCCAAGGATGAGTCCCCGGCGTGCCTCTGATGCGGCGATGGCGTCGCGCGGGAATGCCGCCGTCGCGGCGGTGGCGGTCATGCGTCGCGCCTCCCCGCGCACGGAAGAGGATAGACCTCGCGCGAGGCAAGGGTGTTTCGGTCAGGTGGTCAGCGATAGCGACGTTCTACGTGCGCCGGTGGACCGTGCCGGGCCTGGTAAGGAACCGCGGACACGCCGCCGACTGTTTTGCGCTCCGATTGTGGCTATTGCAAACCGATACCTTCGGGTCAGTGAACCTTGGCGAACCAGCTTGGGACACTCTCGACAATGTTGCGGGCGGTCTCGACGCCTTCTCGCGCGTCTTGACTATTTGGTTCGGGGTCGACAACAGGATAGCGACCGGCGGTACCCCAACGGGTCAACCCTTGGATGGCTTCGGAAGTGCGTGCGATCTCAGGTTGGTCGACGAAACCGACGAGCAAGCCCACGTCGTGAGTGCGGGGCACGTCCAGATTTCGCGCCACGAGGACCGCTTTCAGCGCCTTCTCGACGGCCTGTTGAGCGAAGAAGCACGCTTGCCTCGGCGGGATCGCTGCATTGCCGAGGCAGGGTTCAGCGGTCTCAAGATCCTCGTGCGCATGGCGCAACCATCGTTCGGCGCCTTCGTGTGATGGGGCGTCACGTGGGTCCATGGCCACCTCACCCTCCGCGCGGGCATGTTGGTATAGGGTGACGCCGTCGCGCAACGCGGGTCGGTAGATCGTGCCGACGGCATTACCCTCTTGGGCAATCGTTGCCTCGCTCGCCACCACGACATCTTTTGCCATGGGCAAGTCTGCGAGGAGCGTGAGCATTGCGATCGCGGTAGCGTGGGGGTCCGCGACCGTCGGCATCACCACTAAGAGATCAACATCGCTGTCTGGGTGTGCGTCACCCCGGGCGCGCGAACCAAAGAGGATCACGCGGGTTGGGTCGAACGCGCGCACCAAGCGGCCCACGGCCTCGGAGATGTCGGCGGGGACGTTGACCATGTATTCAGTGTAGGTCGAGCCCCTCACTATTGCTGATCCTCTCCTCGACCGGTGTGCCCGAGTAGGATGGCGCCGCCGCGTCGGGTTGAGTGTCGACGCGCGAGGGAGGTCTGGCGATGGCAGTCGTGATGGGCGGAAAGCCCGGTGGCGAGTCGGCGGTCCCGGGGGCCGATCGCATGCGCATTTCTATCGGGCAGTTCAACGAGGCGACCCACGAAAAGATGGTCTTCGCCAAGCAACTCGGGTGCGCCGGCGTGCTGCTGAACACGCCGCGTCTGCCCGGCGACCACCGCTGGGAGTACGACGACCTCGCCCGCCTGCGTGAGTATGTCGAGAGTTACGGCTTGCGCCTTGAGGCGCTCGAGAACACGCCGAAGCACTTCTACGAAGGAGCGATGCTCGGCACTGCTGATCGCGACCGCCAGATCGAGCATTACCAAGCGACGATCCGAAACGTCGGGCGCGCCGGCATCCCGATCCTTGGCTACCACTGGATGCCGAACAGCGTCTGGCGGTCGCAGGGAACCCCACTCCAGATAGGTCGTGGCGGGGCGCGCGTGACTGCCTTCGATATGAAGCTGCACGAGGATTCGCCGAACACCCACGGGCGCGTCTACACCGCCGATGAGATGTGGGAGAACT
>CAILQO010000113.1 GCA_903836285.1 uncultured Chloroflexota bacterium | reverse complement strand
CGGCCCCGCAGATTGGGTGCACGACCATGATGATCGAAGCGCGCAACCTCACCAAGCGATACGGCACGCGCCTTGCCCTGCAGGATGTGTCATTCCACGCCGAGCGCGGGGAGATCCTTGGCCTGCTCGGCCCGAACGGCGCCGGCAAGTCGACGACGATGCGGATCCTCACCGGCTACATGCCGCCGAGCTCGGGTTCGGCACGCGTCGCTGGCTTCGACGTGGTCGACGACTCCATCGATGTGCGACGCCGGATCGGGTACATGCCAGAGAACGTCCCGCTCTACCCCGAGATGACCGTGCGCGCCTACCTCGACTTCGTCGGGCGCGCAAAGCAGGTCTCGAACCGCGAGGACGCGGTTGAGTGGGCGATGGACGCCGCGCGCGTCGACCACATGGCCGACGCCGTCATCGGTCGCCTCTCGAAGGGGTACAAGCAGCGGGTCGGCCTCGCGCAGGCCATCATCGCGGACCCGGAGGTGCTCGTCCTGGACGAACCGACGGCGGGCCTCGACCCGAACCAGATCATCGAGACGCGCGACTTGATCCGTCGCCTCGGGCAGGACCGCACGATCATTCTCTCCACACACATCCTCCCCGAGGTCAGCATGACGTGCGACCGCGTGGTGATCGTGAACCGCGGGCAGGTGATCGCCGAGGACACACCGGCCGGCCTATCCCAGCGCCTCGCCGGGGCCGACCGCTTCACGGTGACCGTCCGTGGCCCACAGGACGACGTGATGGCCGCCCTGTCAGCCATCGGCGGCGTCGCCCATGTCGGGCTGAACGAGCAGCCACGGGGTCCGGGTGACGTGACGACCTTCGATCTCGATGCTGACCCGGGAACCGGGACCGGCCTGTCCGAGTCCATCGCCGCGTCGATCGTCGGTCGCGGGTGGGGCCTGCGCGAGATGCGCCGGGTCAACCTGTCGCTCGAGGACGTCTTCCTGCAGCTCACCACGTCGGAGCCAGAGGCTTCCGAACCCCGGGAGGCCGTCGAACCCCTCGCCGACTCCGAGCCGGCCCGATGAAACCTGCCACGACGCAACCGTGCGGGCACCCGTCCGCCGTGTCACATGCAAACTCTCCGGAGGGACCCCGATGACGAAGGGATCCGTCGGCGCCTACCTTGCCGGCATCGGCGCCGTGGCGCGCCGCGAGCTCTACGGCTACCTCGTGTCCCCAACGGTCTACGCCGTCGCGAGCGTCTTCCTGCTGGTGAACGGGTGGATCTTCTACCTGATCCTCGCGCAGGGGTACGCCGAGGCGAGCCTGAAGGCGATCCTCCCGACAACCGCATTCCTGCTGCTGCTCGTCGTGCCCATGCTGACCATGCGCCTGGTGGCCGAGGAGCGCAGCTCGGGCACCATTGAGCTGCTGATGACCTTCCCGCTGACCGACGCGCAGGTGGTGTTGGGCAAGTACGTCGCCACCTTGCTGGCCTTCATGCTCACGCTCGTGCCGACGCTCACGTACGTTGCGATCATCCTGACGTACGGCGCAACCGACTACGGGCCGCTGATCACGGCGTACATCGGGCTGATCTTGCTCGGCGGGTCGTTCATCGGCGTCGGCATCCTCGCAAGCGCCCTGACGCGGAGCCAGCTGGTGGCGGGCGTCATCGCCTTCGGCATGTTGCTGATGCTCTGGGTGCTTGGCGCGGCGGCGGGCGTTCTCGGTCCGCGCCTGTCGCCGATCATCGCCTACCTCTCGCTGGCGGAGCACTTCCAGAACTTCGGGTCCGGCGTCGTCGACGTCAAGGACATCGTCTTCTACCTGAGCGCGATCGTGGCGACGTTGGTCGTGACGACGCGCGTCGTCGAGTCCGGGCGGTGGCGGGAATGAGCGAGAAGGACACGGGCGCGGACGTCTCCCCCCCCGCGCCGGGCGATGGCGAATCGAGCGGCGCCGAAGG
>CAILQO010000112.1 GCA_903836285.1 uncultured Chloroflexota bacterium | reverse complement strand
TCGTCCGGAGGCCCACCCAACCGCCGCACCAACCACCAGGCCGACCCCTGCCGAGACCATTGCCCACGGCCCTCGGGTGCACTCCAGGCATGCCGCCGCCGTACCCGTCACGACATAGCCCACGTACGCGAGAACCACCACCCCAATCGCCACGTTCGCCATCCGCCGCAGGTCGCGTGCACCCGAAAGGTAGGCGACCTTCCCCACAAGCCACCCCGCCGCGCCCGCCGCCACCATCCCACCCGCCGGCAGCGAGGTCCGTGCCACGACCAGCATCACGGCAGCCAGCCCAACCGATGCCGCGTGCAGCGCATCGCGATCCGCTTCGCTGAGAGACCCGGCCAGCGGCCCGATACCTTCAATGCTGGCCTCAATCACCAGCAACGTCGCACTCGCGACCGCCGCCAGCACGATCACGCCGACGTATGTCACGCGCACGACGCCCGGCGTGACCAGTGTCGCCGAACCCATCAAAGCCGCGATCAACGCTCCCGTGCCGACCACCAGCACCCCCGCCAGGGCGAGTGCAAACTCCCACCGCGCCAATGCGGCAACCGGCAGTTCACGTACCCACCCGACTTCCGGGGCAATCGCCCGCCATCGCCTCGCCACAGCGACCACCGTGGCTTGCCCCGGCATCGTCGATGCCACCCTTCGCTACGCCCCCACCGCTCCGACCGTTTCGCTCACGACGACATGAAGTATCCCCGCCCCTCCGCCCCTCGCGTCGGCGTCGTCGGCGCAGGCTACTGGGGCCCCAACCTCATCCGCAACCTCACCGAACTCCCCGGTGCGCCACTCGCCGCCGTGGCCGACGCGAACCCCGCACGCCTCGCAACTATCCGTGCGCGCTACCCGGCGATCACCCTCCACGCTTCCGGCACCGCCCTCTTCGCGGACCCAAGCATCGACGCCGTCGTGATCGCTACCCCCGCCGAGACACACTACGCCCTCGCCCGCGAGGCCCTCGATCACGGCAAGCACGTCTTCGTCGAGAAGCCGCTCGCTACCGCCGGAGACCAGTGCCTCGACCTCGCCCGGCGGGCCGACGCGGCCGGCCTCACGCTCATGACGGGCCATACCTTCCTTCATAATGACGCCCTGCGGTGGACGCGCCAACAGGTCCAGTCCGGCACCCTCGGCGACGTCATGTACCTGTATTCCCGGCGCCTCAACCTTGGGCAGGTGCGCCAGGACATCAACGTCGTCTGGAACCTCGCCCCACACGACATCAGCATCATGGGCTTCCTCACCGGCGCGCGCCCCACCCGTGTCAGTTGCGCCGGCTACGCCTACCTCCAACCGGGCGTCGAGGATGTCGCCTTCGTCACCCTCGAATACCCGCCCGTCACGGCCGGCGGCGCCTCTCGGTCCGCGCATGTCCACGTCTCTTGGCTCGACCCCCACAAGGTGCGGGAGGTCGTCGTCGTCGGGACGCGCCAGATGATCGTCTACGACGACGTCGATGCCGACCGGGTCATTCAGGTGTACGACAAGGGGGTCGACAAGGTCCCCACGCCGGGCCACGCCGACGGCAATGGCGGCGCCGACCTGCGTGAACGCGCCGAGTCGTACGGCGACTTCAAGCTCATGCTCCGGTGGGGCGACCTGCACATCCCGCGCCTGCGCGTCACCGAACCGTTGCGCAACGAGATGGCCCACTTCATCCACTGCGTCGCGAGCGGCGACCGCCCCCTCACCGATGCCGTCAACGGGTGGGAGGTCGTGCGCGTCCTCGAGGCCTGCGACCAATCACTCGCCCGCGGCGGTGCGCCGGTCGAGATTGACTGGGGGGTTCCTGAAGATGCCCCAGCATCCTTCCACGCCCCCAGAGTCAGCTCGTGACGACCATCTCGCCGCTCGCGCGCATCCACCCGAACGTCCAGTTGGGTGAGGGGTGCGACATCGGCGACTTCGTCATTATTGGTGTGCCTCCCCGCGGCGCTGCGCCCGGTGACCTGCCGACCGTCATCGGCGCGGGTGCCGTGATCCGCTCTCACTCGGTCATCTACGCCGGAAACGTCGTCGGCGACGCCTTCCAGTGCGGCCACGGTGCCCTCTTGCGCGAGTCGAACGCCATCGGCAACCGCGTCTCGATTGGCAGCCATACCGTCATCGAACATCACGTCGACATCGAGGACGGTGCGCGCGTCCATTCACAGGCCTTCATCCCGGAGTTTTCGCGCCTCGGTCGCGAGTCATGGGTCGGCCCTCGAGCGGTCTTCACCAACGCGCCGCACCCACAGTGCCCCGCCGTCCACCAGTGCCTCAAGGGACCAACCCTCGAACTCGGGGCCAAGGTCGGTGCCAACGCCACCCTCCTGCCGGGCGTCACAATCGGTGCCTTCGCCTTGGTTGGTGCCGGAAGCGTGGTCACGCGCGACGTCGCCCCGGGGGTGGTCGTCGCCGGCAACCCGGCCCGAGTGGTCAAGCGCATCCAAGACCTCGGGTGCCCGTTCGACCTGATCGACACGCCGTACCGCGACGCGTGGGCAATCCTCGGGATCAGCGGCGATGACGCCGAGACGGAGTCACCCTAGATGTGCGGTATCGCCGGATGGCTTGGCTTCGAAGGATCGCGCGAGGGTGCGTCAGTCCTCCTCGAACGCATGAAACTCGCGATCTACCACCGCGGCCCGGACGAAAACGGGTCGTTCATCGACGACCGCGTCGCCATCGGCATGCAGCGCCTCGCCATCGTCGACCTCGCCGGTGGTCAGCAACCGATGGCGAACGAAGACGACACGATCTGGATCGTCTTCAACGGCGAGATCTACAACGAACCCGATCTGCGCCCACGCCTTGAGGCCGCCGGTCACCGGTTCAAGACGAACTCCGACACCGAGTGCATCCTGCACCTGTACGAAGAGTACGGCGACACCTGCGTTGATCACCTCTTCGGCATGTTTACCTTCTGCATCTGGGATACGCGTCGCGGACGCGCCCTTCTCGCGCGCGACCGGGTCGGCAAGAAGCCGCTCTTCTACGCCGAAGCAGCGGGCGGCCTCCTCTTCGCCAGTGAGATGAAGGCAATCCTCTGCCACCCGGACGTCCCGCGCGACCTCGACCCTGTCGCCATCGAGACGTATCTCGCCCTCGGGTACGCCTTGCCGCCGCGCACCGCGTTTCGGGCGATCCGTCAGGTGCGCCCCGGCCACATCATGTCGTGGGACGCGCGCAGCGGCACCCTGCGCGAGTCGCCGTACTGGGAACCACGCCCCGGCACCCTCTCCGACGCCGAGGCACGCGACCCGGTTGGCGCCTTCCTCGGCCTTCTCGAAGATGCCACGCGCAGCCGCCTCCTCTCAGAGGTGCCACTCGGCGCGTTCCTCTCTGGCGGCATCGACTCGAGCAGCGTCGTCGCGATGATGCGCGGTGGCCTCGACCGCCCGGTACGCACCTTCTGCCTCGGCTTCGACGAACCGTCGTGGGGCGAGCAAGGCTACGCGCGGCGCGTTGCGACCCGCCTCGGCACCGACCATCGCGAGGGGCGCGTCCCCGCCCTTGAACGGCACACTCCCGGGACCGCCGACGCCCGCACCCTTGCCGACGACCTGCCGCGCATCATCGCCGGCCTCGATGAACCGCACGCCGACACCTCAGCCATCCCCGTCTGGTACCTCTGCGAGATGACGCGCCGCCACGTTACGGTCGCCCTCAGCGGGGACGGCGGCGATGAGGCCCTCGCCGGGTACGACACCTACCTTGCGAGCGCCATCCGCCCGGCGTACGCCCTGTTGCCTCAGCCCATTCGCACCGGCATCACCCGCCTTGCCCAAGCGCTGCCAACCTCCGGCAAAAAGCTGGCCCTCGACGAGTTGCTGCGACGCTTCACCGCCGCCGCCGATGGCGAGGGCGATCGCGCACATTACGCGTGGCGCACCATCTTTGGCGACGACGCCCGCGCCCGCCTCCTCGGGCGTGCGCCCTCCGAGCGCGCCGCTGCCGTCCCCGACCCGTTCGCCGAGGCCCTCGCCCTCTGCCCGAACCTCGACCAGTTCGACGGCGTGCAACGCCACATGTACTTCGATATCCGCACGTGGTTGACCGGAGACATCCTCGTCAAGGTCGACCGGATGAGCATGGCGCACTCCCTCGAGGTGCGCAGCCCTCTCCTCGATCACCGGATCATCGAGTTCGCGTTGCGCCTCCCGGCGAGTCGCTTGCTTCGCCTGTCGCCGCGTCACGGCCCGCAGACGAAAGCGATCTTGAAGGATGCGATGGACGACATCCTGCCCGGGGGCATCCTGCACCGCCGCAAGCGCGGCTTCTCGTCGCCGGTCAGTTCGTGGCTTGGCACCGCCGGGAGCGACGCGTCGACGGCCCCCCTGCGGTCACTCATGCAGGATGCCCTCGCGCGACCGATGGACGCCTTCGACCCGGCGGTCGTCCGCGCAATCGCCGCGGGGACCTCCGGCCCGGATGGGCGCCCCGTCGACCCATTGCAGGCATGGGACTTGCTTGTCCTGCACCTCTGGCACGACTGGGCGAAGTCATGGCGCGGCCCGGAGGGGCCCGGCCCAATCGCCCTCGGCACTGGCACGAAAAGCCCCTCTCCCGTCGCAACGGGGGGGGGGTTGGGGAGGGGGCTCTCTGGATGACCGACTCCCCCGCCACCACCGCGCCCGACCTAGCCCATGGGTTCTCGGTCGTGGTGCCCGCCTTCAACGAAGGCCTCGCCGTCGGCGACGTCGTTCGGCGCATCATCGAGACCATGGTGTCAACGGGGCACCCGTTTGAGGTGATCGTCGTCGACGACGGGTCATCCGACGAGACGGCCCGTGGCGCGCGTGACGGTGGTGCGATGGTGATCTCCCACCCGCAGAACGCTGGGTACGGCGCCGCCCTCAAGACCGGCATTACCCGCGCGCGCTACGACCACATTGTCATCACGGATGCCGACGGCACGTACCCCATCGACCGCATCCCCGACTTGATCGTGCACGCTGATCGCTTCGACATGGTCGTGGGGGCGCGGACCGGCGCCAACTACCGCGAGTCATGGTTCAAAGAGCCGGCGCGGATCATCCTCGGTGCAATGGTCGAGTGGGTCACCGGCACCTCCATTCCCGACGTGAACAGCGGCCTGCGCGTCTTCCGTACCGCCCTCGCGCGACAGTACTTCCACGTGATCTCGCAGGGGTATAGCTTCACCACGACGATCACCCTTGCGGCCCTCAGCAATGGGTACTTCGTGAAGTACCTGCCG
>CAILQO010000111.1 GCA_903836285.1 uncultured Chloroflexota bacterium | reverse complement strand
CGAGAATTCTGACATTACCGATCCGATCGCCAGCCACGCAGGCGACCAGGACAGCAACGACCTTAAACACCGGCCGCAGGTTGGCGTACGGTCCCGCACCACCTTGAAGGAAGATCACGAGATTCTGCGCCAGCGCGAGCACCACAACCACCGCGACAAGCGCGCCAACGGCCCGTGGATCGCGAAGCACCACGAGCGGAGGTGCCTCGCGTCGGAGGCGCCCGCCACGCCGACCACGCTCAACAGGCACCTGAGCACCACCTTCGGGTGCGGTGGAGACGAGGGGACTCGAACCCCTGACCCTCTGCTTGCAAAGCAGATGCTCTCCCAGCTGAGCTACGTCCCCGCGACGATAGCGGTGGCATCGGCGCCCACGCAGCAGTGTACGTGAGAATCACCTAGGAAAACGACGCGACCCGCCCGAGGCGGGTCGGCGACGGGTGGGCCATCGTGGACTCGAACCACGGACCTCAGTCTTATCAGGACTGCGCTCTAACCACCTGAGCTAATGGCCCCGGCCCTCTGGACTATATCACCACCGGTAGTATCGACGCACCGCGTCACAGCTTCGTCCGGTTCTGGAAAGCCCTCGTGAGCGTGTAGTCGTCGGCGTACTCGATGTCAGAGCCGATCGGTAAGCCCTGTGCCAAACGGGACACTCGAACCGTCTCGTCCCATTGCAAGCGAGCCCGGACTAGGTTTGCAGTAGCCTCCCCCTCAACCGTGGCGTTCGTGGCCACGATGACCTCCGCGATTCCGCCCGCCCTCACTCTTTGAACGAGGTCAGCGACGCGCAAGTCATCCTCGAGCACTCCATCCATCGGCGAGAATGAGCCGTGTAGGACGTGATAGAGACCCCGGTATGCCCCGAGTTTTTCAAGTGCAATGACGTCAAGGGGTGCCTCAACCACGCAGATTGTCGAACGGTCGCGAGACACGTCGGCGCAGATGGCGCACGGGTCGTTCGCGCCCAAGTTGAAGCACGTCGTGCACTCGACAATGAGATCCTTCAAGTCGAGCACAGCCTGTGAGAGGGCTTCAGCCACCGCGCGTGGTTGGCGCAGCAGGTGAAACGCAAGCCGCTGCGACGACTTCGGGCCGATGCCCGGCATCCGCCCAAACGCTTCGATTGCCCGTGCAATCGGATCAGG
Organism: uncultured Chloroflexota bacterium; assembly: GCA_903836285.1. GTDB lineage: Bacteria > Chloroflexota > UBA11872 > UBA12225 > UBA12225 > CAILQO01. Next base: position 812 of record CAILQO010000111.1, on the reverse strand, counting down.
CAAGATTGGCGGCATCACTCAACCCCAGCGGGAACGCAATCACGTGAGGCCCGGGATTTTCATGCCGCCGGTCAAAGCTCCGAGGCGCTTGGCCTGCAGGTCCTTCGCGCGCGCGAACGCATCGCGCGTCGCCGCCATGATCAAGTCTTGGAGCATCTCCACGTCTTCCGGGTCGACCACTTCAGGCTTGATCTCGATGCCCTTGAACTCGAGCTGGCCGGTGACCTGAACCCTTATCGCGCCCCCGCCCGCGGTCGCTTCGACGACTTCGTTCGCGAGTTCCTCCTGGATGCGCGCAAGCTCACGCTGCATCCGCTGCATCATTGCCATGCCCATTGCAGGAGCCTCCCCAACGCGCGCTGCCGTCCTAGTCGGGCAGGCCATCCAAGGGTAACGGTGCCTGGCGGTCCAACTGCTCAACTTCCTCCGGCGCGAGAGTCCGCCCGCCGAGCATGCGGGCCGCACGAGCAATGAATGCATCCTGCGCCCCGGCCGTCGTCGACCGCCTTGTGGCGGAGTCTGCCACCGTGCCATCCACGTGGAAGCGCAACCGCACCGGCACGCCTAGTACTTGGGACGCGCATCGCTCAACCCCAACCTGATTAGCAGGCTCGCGCAGCTTCTGCACGAAAAACGTGGACCCGCATGCGACCGCAATGGTGCCGTCAGGATCTACTCCGGACGGTGTCGATCCCTGAAGCAGGCCCACAAGCGGCGCCATGCCGTCTCCCCCGACACGTTCGATCACTGCCCCCCAGCGTGCACGGGCTTCGGTGAGGTCCGCATGGACGCCGCCCAGACTACGCCTCCGT
>CAILQO010000110.1 GCA_903836285.1 uncultured Chloroflexota bacterium | reverse complement strand
TGCCGTATCGGGAGGGCACCTTCAGTGCCGGCGACACCCTGCATCGGTTCGGGGACAAGAATTGGGCATAGCCGCCCCTGACGTAACGAGCGGTCGAAGTGCGCCTCGAGGTACCGTGGCGCGTGGCCAGGGCGGTCAGGGTGCAACCAGACCTGCAGGAAGTGCACCGGATGGGTCGCTGACGGGTTGTACTCCTCGTGCGCAATGCCGGTGCCGGCGGAGATCAACTGAAGCCCGCCAGCAGTGATCGTCGCACGTGCACCGGTGGTGTCGGCATGGGCGAGGGACCCGGCCAGGATCCACGAATAGATCTCATAGTCGCGGTGCGGGTGCATCGGGAAGCCGTGGCCGGGCGCGACGACATCTTGGTTGATCACGCGCAACGCCGAGAACCCCTGGTGGGCGGGGTCGTGGTACCGCGCGAAACTGAAGGTGTGGCGGCTGTCGAGCCAACCGTGGTCCGCGTGCCCGCGTTCGTGGGCGCGGCGCACGACGATCACCGGCCGCTACCCACTGCCGCTTCTGCCAGGGCGATCGCGCCCACCAAACCGGCGTCCTGGCCGAACCGTGGGGCGACGACATACGCGTCGTTCGGCAGCGTCACCTCCGGCCTGCCGACATATCCCGCTAGGACGTCGCGCAGTCGTTCACGAGTGCGGTTCAGCACGTTGCCCCGGTGGAGGACCCCGCCGCCGACCACGATCCGTCGCGGCGACAGGGCAAGCACAATCGAGGCGAGGCCAACCGCGAGGTAGCCGGCCTCGAGCTCCCAGATTAGGTCGTCATCCGGGATCTCCTCGGCCGGACGGCCGGCACGCGCCCCGACTGCAGGTCCGGAGGCTAGCCCCTCGAAGCACCCCCCGCCGTGGTACGAACATGCGCCGGCGTAGTCATCCATGCGACCGTCGGGCCACGCAATCCTCGGGATTGGCAGGTGCCCAATCTCGGGGTGCATCAAGCCATGCAGCGGCGCGCCGTTCACGATCACGCCACCGCCGATGCCGGTGCCGACGGTCACGTACACGGCAGGATCGCACCCATAGGCGGCGCCCCACCTGACCTCACCTAGGGCCGCACCGTTCACGTCGGTGTCGAAGCCGACGGGCACGCCGAACGCCTCGCGCAACGGTCCGACCACCGGCGTGTGCGCCCATCCCCGCTTCACGGTCGTGGTCACCGACCCGTAGTCGGGGGCGGCTTGATCAAGCTCGATCGGACCGAAGCATGCGACGCCGATGGCAACGAGGTTATGCCCGCGCGACGCCTCCCGGATGAAGCCAATGGCGTCGGGGATGGTGACGTCGGGCGTCCTAGTGTCGAGGCGGATCCGGGCGAGGATGTCGTGCGGCCCAGTTGCGACCGCACACACGAACTTGGTGCCACCACCCTCGATTGCCCCGTAGACCCGTGCCATGCGCTCGACCCTCCCCACTCCGGAGTGTAGTCCGGCCTCCGGCAGGACGCGCCGTTCAGTGCGCCCCGGCGACCGTCGCGGCGCGAGCGTGACTCAAGCACCGGGCGGTAATGGCACGGCGCCGGTCACCGGGTCGGCGAGGGCGTTCGGGACAAGGATCACCCCTCGTCCGGCCCGCGCCTGCAGCGGGATCTCGCGTGGTCCCAAGCGGGTCACGCCCTGCGAAACGGTCCGCAGCAGGACAGACGCGTCGTGCGCTTGAATGGTGGCGACGAGGAGCGTCGTGCCAGACGGGGCGACAAGCACGCCGCCGGTTGCCCGACCCTTGGGCGGGAGGTCAACGATTGCCGACCGCTTGCCCATGCCCTCGACGGAAAGCGTGAAGAGGGCGGCCATCGCAGGATTACCGTCTGGTGCCGCCCCTGCGGCGATCACGCGCGCGCCATCGGCCAAGCCGATACCTGCGACGCCCTGCGTGCCCCGTCCAGTAGCGCGCACCTCGGTGCCAGCCATGCGCAACGCCTTCGCGTCTGAAGTGACGATCACCAGATCGTCGTCGGGAGCCGCCACGAAAGCCGCCACGACCGTATCGTGTGCCCCGAGCTTGAAGTCGAGGACGCCTCCGGCACCCGCCGCGCGGTACTCGGCGAGGGCGGAACGCTTGATTCGTCCTTGGGCGGTCACGAGGACCAGTGTGGACGGCGCACCGTCATCCGGGTCTGGCTCGTACGAAGGGAC
>CAILQO010000109.1 GCA_903836285.1 uncultured Chloroflexota bacterium | reverse complement strand
CGTGTTGCGAACTGAATCCGAGATGGTTCCCGGCGGAAGGTGAGGAGGCCGCGATCGCCGGTGCCTTCTACGGTCTACGCGCCGACGACATCGCCGCGCCTCACTACCGTGGGCCGTTCTTGGCGTACGCAATGCGCGGGGCGTCGCTATCGCGCCTTGTGGCGCAGGCGCTTGCCAAGGCAGACGGCTACGCCCGGGGTCGGGCCCTTGGCTTCACCGGCCCGGCTGACCTTGGATTTGTCCCGTGGGTCGCTGGAGATCTGGGGACAACGATCGGTGTGGCGACTGGGTGTGCGCTTGGCTTCCACTACGAACGTTCGGATCGTGTGGTCGTGTGCAGTTTTGGAGACGGCACGACCAACCGCGGTGACTTCCACGAAGCTCTCAATCTCGCATCGATTTGGAAATTGCCCATTGTCTACGTGTGCCAGAATAACCAGTACAGCATTTCGCTCCATGCGTCCGAAGTGCTGCCAGTCGACTCAGTCGCCTCGCGCGCAGTGGCGTACGGCATGCCGGGCCTCTCCGTCGACGGAAACAACGTGGTAGACGTGCATCGGGCGGTGCGGGATGCGATCGCCCGGGCACGTGCCGGCGGAGGGCCAACGCTTGTTGAAGCGCGCACCTATCGCCTGGGCGGTCACTGGGCCTCGGACCCGGGTGGGTACCGGATGCCAGAGATTGAGGCGGAGTGGAGAAACCGAGATCCCGTACCGCGAGCTGTGGCACAGCTCGTAGCCGAAGGGATCATCGATGAAGATGGCGCGGCGGAGCTGTGGGACGAGGCAAGGGATGCCGTTTCCGCTGCGGTCGATGAAGCAAAGCGTGGGGCCGACCCGACGGACGAAGACTTGGGCTCGGGCGATGCCCTTTCCCCTTCAGGCAGGGACGATCGGCGCAGGGCACCGCGCAGCGGTCCGATCGCAGGAGCCGCGCCGTGGCGCGATTGACCTTTGTTGAGGGCCTGATTGAAGGCATGCGCCACGAGTTAAGGCGCGATCCTGACGTCTTCCTCATGGGCCAAGACGTCGGGAAGATGGGCGGGGCGATGGGGGGCAGCCGTGGCCTTATTGAGGAGTTTGGCCCTCACCGCGTTCGCGAGACACCCATTTCCGAATCGGCAATGGTTGGCGCCGCCGTGGGTGCAGCGATGGTTGGCAAGCGCCCGATCATTGAGATTAGCTTTGGCGAGTTCCTGCCAACGTGCATGAGCCAAGTGGTCTTGCAGGCGGCAAACCTGCATTACATGACTGCGGGGGTGGTCACCATCCCAATGGTGTTGCGGACGCGTATCGGGGACGGGCCGTACCGGGGTCATCCCCAGTGCTATGAGTCGTGGTTCGCGCACGTGCCCGGACTGCGGGTTCTGATGCCGTCAACGGCAGCGGACGCACGGGACGCGATGGTCGCCGCTATCCGGGACCCGAACCCGGTCATCTTTTTCGAGCATATGTGGCTTTACCACGGTGCGCGGGACGAAGTCCCTGATATGGTCGGTGAGTACGATCTCGAGGCCGCTGCAGTGCGTCGTGCCGGGACTGACGTTACGGTCGCCGCAACCGGATGGGCGGTCCACAAGGCTCTCGACGCGGCAGAGCAGCTCGCCGCCGAGGGAGTGAGTGTCGAGGTCATCGACCTTCGCACGCTGGCTCCGCTTGACATTGGAACGGTGGCCGAGTCGGTTCGCAAGACGTCTCGAATCGTGGTCGCGCACGAGGCGTGGAAGGTTGGCGGCATCGGTGCCGAGGTCACGGCAGCGATTGCCGAAGCCTGCTTCTTTGACTTGGCGGCACCCCCTGCGCGTGTCGGCGCACCGCACCACCCACTCCCAATGGCAAAGCCATTGCGCGACGCGTTCATCCCGTCGATCGCGTCGATCGCCGAGGCAATACGCCGGGTTCGCCGCGAGGGATAGGGCCGGCAACGGGTTCGCCATGCAGCAGCGAGTGTCGACGAGGGTCGCGTCGTGGGTCGCAACCAATGTTGTTCGGCGCGACTGGCCTCGACGGCGCGTTGACACGGGTACCCTCATTCCATGCCACTGAGAACGCCAGAAGAGTACGTCGCGTCGTTGCGTGACGGCCGCCGCGTCTACTACCGGGGAGAGCGTGTCACGGACGTCACGACACACCCAGTAATCGCACGTGCTATCGACCACGCGAGCATCGACTTCCGGATGGCCGAGGACCCTCGATACCGAGACCTCGCGGTCGTGACCGGGGATCGGGGCGACCAAAGCCGGTACTTCTCCACACCGAAATCGGCGGACGACCTGCTCGCTCGGAGCCGGTTGATCGAGGCGGCGACTCGTCTCGGAGCGACCCTTGTCGTCCTTGTCAAGGAAATCGGAACCGATGCTCTATTTGCGTTGGGCAATGTGTCCGGCGAGGTCGATGCGCGGTCAGGTTCGTCATATGCAGCGCGTGTGAGGGCGTTTCACGATCGGTGTGCCTCCGGAGACCTTGCAATCGCTGTCGCCCAGACAGACGTGAAGGGAGACCGTTCGCTCGGCCCCGCCGAACTGGCCGCTCGGGGCAATCCCGACGCGTACGTCCGGATTGTGGAGAAGCGCGCAGACGGAATCGTCGTTAGGGGAGTGAAGACCCACACATCCTGCACGACCAATGTCAACGAACTGATCGTGCTACCGACCAGGGCAATGTCTGAGGCAGATGCCGACTATGCCGTGTCGTTTGCGATTCCGGTCGATACGCCGGGACTCACGCTCGTGGCGAGCCCGCATGGGGGCGCAGCCCGCGACGCGTTCGACCATCCGATCAGCAGCCGCCACAAGATGATGGAGACACTCACCATCTTCGACAACGTCTTCGTGCCGAACGAACGCGTCTTCCTCGCGGGTGAGTGGCAGGCGGCGGGTCCACTCGCGCTGGCATTCGTTGAATTCCATCGGTTCACCGCCATCAGCTACAAGCTGCCGCTCGTCGATGCACTGGTTGGAGCGGCGCTCTTGCTCGCTGACCTGAACGGGATCGAACGCGCCGGGCACGTCCGCGACAAGCTCTCTTGGCTTGTCGGCTACGCCGAGACCCTGCGGGCGCTGGTCGAGGCCTCAGCAACTCGGTTCCGTCGACATGCGAATGGCACGGCTGTGCCAGACCCGCTGACCGTCAATATTGCAAAGATGCACTTTGCCTCCAACTACCATGCAGCAGTCGCGCGCCTTCAGGACATCGCCGGCGGTACCCTCGCGACCGCGCCTTCAGGCGCCGATTTGGAAATTCCTGAGGTAGGTGACTGGGTGCGACGTTCGATGCTTGGACGAGTGGGCACCGATGCGGTCGAACGGCTTCGGGCACTGAACCTCGCTTCAGACCTGACTGCCAGCGACTTTGGCGGCTACCAGGAAGTGCTCGCAATCCACGCGGAGGGAAGTATCGAGGCGCAGAAGCTCACGATTTTGCGCCAGTACGACGCCGGTGCGGCGCGCGCATACGCGCGCGACCTGGCGGGAATCGAAGGCTAATCTGAGTGGAACCCGTGTACACAGCGACGCCACAGCGATCTGCGTCTACAGTCGTCACTGACTACCTGGCCACCTTGCACGCGGCAATGACTGCGATTCCCACAGACGTTTTCGACGCTGCCGTGCGCGTCCTGCGTCACGCCCGCTCCCACGATGCGACGGTGCTGTTCGTTGGCAATGGCGGCAGCGCCTCGACCGCCTCGCACTTCGCTGCGGACCTCGCGAAGAACACCCAGCATCCGAAGTATGGGCGTTTCCGGACGATCTGTCTTTCCGATAACGTCGCACTGTTTTCGGCATGGGCGAACGATGAGGGCTATGAGAACGTCTTCCTTCAGGGAGCGAAGACCCACCTTCGACCAAACGACGTGCTGGTTGCCATCTCAGGGAGTGGGAATTCTGAAAACGTGCTCCGCGCTGCAAAATATGCGCGCGATATTGGGTGTGAGGTAATCGGGTTGGGAGGATTCGCAGGCGGGAAGCTGCGTGACCTCTGCACTGTTTCGATTGTCATTCCGGCAGCCACGATCGAAGTGGCAGAAGACGGACACCTTATTATTAACCACGCGTTCTGCACGGCAATCAGGGCACTCGACTCCGTGGATGTCGACCCTGTGACCGGATAGGATTGGCTCCTCGCTGCAAGCCGAACCTCAAGCCAGGCGGAGGTCAAGACGACGCGCCGCAGTGGGCGAAGACTCCGGCTGACAGCCTGCGGCGCATCACCTTCCGGTCCGCGTCGTTGTTCAGAATGGAGGCGAACCATGCGGTTTGAGGTTCGAGTCCCTCATCGGGAGTGCGTTCGAGCGTGATGGGTGTACGAGCGCGCCCGATGGCGTGGTGGGAACTCGCGTCGGTCAGTCGCGCTGATCGCATCACCGAAGGCGCAGCCAAGGCGACCGGGGCCCGACGCGTTTACGCCGAGACATGCATCAGTGCACGTGCATCAATGGCCAGCGGTGACCTCTCCAGCGCGATCACGGCGCTAGAACCGATCTCCGCTGAGTCGCCGTCCGCGATTGACGCGCATCGCTTGCTTGGGATCGCCTTGCTTGAATCGGGGGAAGCGGCTCGAGCTCGTCGCCCGTTCGAGGTGGCGCTTGAGGGTGATCCCTTTGACTTGGTCGCGCAGATTGGACTGGCCGAGGTCGAGGAAGCTACGGAAGGGCCTGCAGTCGCATTCCGGGCGTGGCGTCGGGCTTGGGAGCTTGAGCCTGGTTTCGAGCCGGTGTCCAGCCGCCTGCGCGAGATCCGACGCGTGCAGGTCGCCGAAGGCACAGCGACTTTGCCGTTCACGACTGACGGGACGATTGATGGCCCGGTCGCGCACACGCACTCGAGTTTGGCACGGGCAAGGCTGCGCGCCGGACTGCACCACCACGCAATCCTCGACACAATGGAGGCGCTCCGCCACGACCGAAGCCGTGTTGATGTCCAGTTGCTTCTTGCCGAGGCATGGTGGCGGGCGGGAGAGTCAGAGGTTGCGCACGACGTCGCAGCGTCCATTCTTGAGTCGGCCCCGAACTGTGTCGCAGCCAACCTGCTGGTCGCAGTCCACCGGCGCTCCGTTTCGAGGGACCCACGGCTGCAGGTTGAGCGGGCGAGACAGGCCGACCCGTTCGACCGCATTGCGCACCAGCTATTTGCGGGGCGCGACGTCCCGCCGATCATGGATGACGCTTGGAGCGGGGACCAATGGTCTGCTTCGCGCGCGACCTACGGCGAATGGCCCGTGGTCGCAGTGATGCCACGAGCTGTCGCAGTCGTCCGGGCACAACTCGCGGCTGAAAAGGCCGCCGCTGAAGCGGCAGAGCGGGCACGGATTGAGGCCGAAGCCGAGGCCCGTCGACGGAAGGCGGCCGAAGAGGCCGCGAAGAAGCCTGCGGCCGGCGCGTTCAAAGGCACGGGAGTTATCTCGGATGCGCCCCCGAAACCGGCCGGTGGCAAGTCCGACGATGCCGGCGCGGCACCCCCGAAACCAGCCGGTTTTAAGGGAAGCGGCGTCATCGCCGATGACGAGCCGACGTTCAAGAGCAAGTCGAGGCGACCTCCGGGTGCGGATCCCGCGTCAATTCCCCCGCCGTCTTCCTCCGCTGACCCATCGCATTCGGCCGAACCGTCGGGCCTGCCCGCCAACCCTCAATCCGACGGTAGGTCCGACGCGGTTACCAGCCCACCCGACTTGCGGGAAGCGCCAGCCGCCGAACTCGAGCCGGCATCCAAGCCCTCCGACGCGGACCAGCACGTTGACGAATCACCCTCCTCAGGCCCTTCAGCGACCTCCGAACCGGCACCGGCCCAAGAGCCGTCACGAGCTGATGCCGAGACTGCCGGAACTGCGCGAATGGACTCACAAGGATCGGCCGCCGACCCAACGGTCCGATCGACGGAGCCTCCGGTTGGCTCGGCGATTGAGGATCATGAGGAAGGCCCGCCTCGCGTCGAATCCGGAGTTGCTGATGGCGCCGCAGCACCAATTGGAGATGTCCGGTCCAGCCCCCCATCGGGAGCTGCACAGAGTCGGCCGGCCACAATTGTCACGGTCTCACGACTCATCGACACGCCCACGGGTCAAGTTGGATCGATTGACGCTGAATTGTTGCGCGCAACCGCTGACGCGGCATTCCGTGACCGTCGCTTTACCGCCGCGGTGCGGGCGTATGCAGCGCTCCTGAGACTGAAGTAGGACACACGGGCTCGCCGTGCGGGGCGCCCATGGAGAACCCTTGATGGATGACGGTGTCCTTGCGACGGTGCGGCGTCTGCCTGGAGTACGGGCCGCGTATCTGATCTCGACAACGACGCTGCCGGACGACGGTCCGGAACCTGACGCAACGGTGGCCCGCTTGCTCGCTGCAGTATTTGGCGCACTCGGTGATGCCTCAGACGCTGTCGGAGTTGGGATGCTCAATGAGGCGATGGTGGAGGGGTCCGGTGGATCCGTTGTCGTGCGGTCCATCGGCGACGACACTGGCGCTGTGGTGATCACCGAAGCAAAGGCGAACTTGGGACTTGTCCGCTTGGAACTGCGAAAGCTCCCACGCCCGAACGCTTCGGCAGGTTGAGGCGAGGCGCTTCGGGAATCGGTAGAACTACCGTGCCCTTGCGAAATGCCGGGGCCGCGCCCTCATGGGGTGCGCCGGATTTTGGAGGCGCTTGAAGCATGGGCATGGAACGGACTCTCATCATCGTCAAGCCGGACGGCGTACAGCGCGGTCTAGTCGCTGACATACTTGGTCGATTTGAGCGTCGGGGCATCAAACTCGTTGGACTCAAGCTGATTCAAATTGACCGTGCGACTGCTGAACGTCACTATGCCGTTCATGCGGCAAAGTCATTCTACGGTGAACTGGTTGAGTACATCACGTCGGGCCCGGTTGTCGTCGCGGTGCTCGAAGGACCCAAGGTGATCGAGATTGCCCGGTCGATGATTGGCAAGACCCGCCCGAATGAGGCGGTCGGCGGAACGATCCGGGGCGACCTTGCTGTCGAAGGGTTGCGCAACTTGATCCACGGATCTGATGCGCCCGAGACCGCGGCTGAGGAGATCGCGCTGTACTTCCGTGATGGCGAGGTGCTCGATTACACACGCTCGGTAGACCACTGGGTCGTCGGTTAGCACCGATCTAGCTGGAATCAATAGAGGCGGGTCTAACGCCCGCCTCTGCTACTTTCAGCCTCGTAAGGCCGTCAACGGGTTAATTACGCCCGGGGTGCGGCACTCTGAGGTGGCCTGACTTCGCTGGACGAAACAGGTGCGACCGGTGCAGGCGATTGAACGGGGGCAGGTGCCGGAACGGAAGCAACCTGTGTTGAGGCTACTGGACCGGCCGCGACCGCGGTCCCGTCTGACTGTGCCTTCTTGAATTCGGAGACGCCCTTACCAAGGTCCCGCATCACGGACGGGAGCTTGCCCGCACCGAAGACGATCAGCACGACCACCAGAACAACAATGAGCTCGGTAGACCCGAGGCTTCCAAACATTGGGAATTTCCTCCTGAGGACCTCTTTTCCGATCATACCGTACTCGCCCGAGACGTATGCGCGAGTTCGTCGACCCTGAGCGGGCCATGACGCGGCGCCGTCCATCTCCGGAAGCACGTTCGTATCCCCAACGGATGCACCACGACGGCGTTGCCCTTGCGAAGCACCTGGCGGCGGGAGGCTGGAGCCGTCGGCGCCTGTGTGGCGCAAGTCTTGTCGCCTCGATGGCGGCCGCGTGTTCGCCGACGTTGGAGCTACGTCCAGCAACCCAGACGGTTTCGTCGAACCGTGTCGTGCGAATCGCAATGCCGCCAACGCTTGATTACGTCGCTCGCGTCGACCGAGCGCGTGATCTCCAAGCGACCCGCGGCGAAGCTCTGCGCGAAGGGGTTGACGTTGAGGTTGTACCGGTAGGGCTCGGCCCGTTCTCGCATGAGCCGCCCGAGCAGGATCGAATGGCGACTGCCCGTCGAACGCTTGCCGCTGGTCAGCGGATCGACGTGGTTTGGACCCCATTTGTTGACCTCGGCGACCTTCATCGCGATCGCCAGATCACGCCAATTGCGGCGTATGCAGCCAAGGACCATCTCGACCTCAAGGCGTACTCTCCGCAGGCGCTGAAGCCGGCGTTCGCGCCCGACCGCGGGTTGATGGCGCTGCCTGGTGAAATTGACGCCCGGCAGGTGTACTTCCGAACGGACCACCTGGCGGAGGCTGGCGTCGACTTCCGGCGCGCCGGACTTGACTTCGAGCGACCGTCGGTGACTTGGAACAGCTTCCGTAGGGTCATCGTGGATTCGCACGCGTCGCCCGCCGGCAGGAACCGCTTCACATTTGACCCAATGAGCGAAGCACTTCCCGCAGCTGCATGGGCGTGGCAAGCCGGCCTACCAGTTGCACGCCCGACGGCGCAGGGTTTGGAGCCGTTGATCGACTCGCTGGGCTGGCTCGCATCACTGGCTCAAGAGATCAACCTTGGACCGACCCGCAAGGTGCCGAACCGTTCACTGGCCGTTCGATTCGGGTCAATCGGACCGCCGATGGAAGGTGCAGCGGTTGGGAGGGACGACGTAAGCAGGCACCTGCTCCTCTCAGGAAGTTCCTCCATCGCGATCGACAATACGCGCTTGGTCTCCACGATCGCGGCCCATGACGCCAGTCTCCCAATCCGGGTAGTGGAGTTGCCGCGTCGAACCAGCGGGTCTGTGAACGTCGGTTGGTCCGACGTATCCGGCTACGCACTCATGACCGGGTCGAGCGACGACGCGTGGCACTTGCTGAAGTACATGGCTGGCGAAGACGCCGCGTACGCCAGTGCGCGCGCCGTGGCCATGCGCCTACCTCCAATCGACCGTCCTGGTTCCACGGCCCGGGCACCGGAGGATCTGCCGGGTGGTCCTCGCTGGTGGTTTCCTCCGTACAGTGGTCGGCTGGCGCTAGATAGATTCCTGGCGAAGCAATACCGGACGGGCGTGAAGGTACTCGACGAGGCTCACGACCACGGCATGGAGCAGCTTCGGAGCGCTGGCATTCTCCCGCTTGAGGCTGGCACCCGGAAATGGCTCGCAGCCATCGAAGCTGCTCGCCGTGCAGTCCTTCGCGAAGGGCATACCCCCCGGGAAGCGGCACGTGAGGCGATTTCCGCGTCGCAACTTGATCGCCAAGAGGTGAAAGGATGAGTGGGGACACGAATGCCACCCATGTTTCCCCGACCATCGCAGTTACGGAATTCCTCCGGGTGGACATGCGCGTTGGTCGCATTCTCCGGGTGGAACCGTTCCCGCAGGCGCGGAAGCCATCGTTCAAGCTCGAGATCGACTTCGGCCCGCTTGGGACGAGACGGTCAAGTGCCCAAGTGGCGCACTACACGATTGAGGCGCTCATTGGTCGACTCGTAATCGCAGTCGTCAACTTTCCCGCGCGCCAGATTGGGCCGTTCATGAGCGAGGTACTTGTACTCGGCGTGCCTGACCACGACGACCGGGTCACATTGCTGGTGCCCGACGCGGACGTGCCGCTCGGTGGTCGCGTGTACTAGTCCGACGCACGCCCGCGCGCACCGCCCAAGCGTGCGAGGTGTCAATGGGGCAGCTGGCGCGGAGGGAACACGTATTCCGGTACCCTTCGGCCGATCCGAGGGTGACAGCTCGGTTCGAGCTTGCACGAACTGTTAATCGCACCCTGCGCGTCGTGAAGCTCCTTGCCGGATTGCCGATGCCTAGGTCCACGCGCGACACGGACTCACCTCACGACCCCGGGTGGGATGCCTCAATGGGTGACCTTGGGGCAGGGGAGGTCCCTGCGGGCCAAGTGGGGCGCACGGGGCGCATCCCCGAGATGACCGTGCGCCGCCTGTCGACCTACTACCGTGTGGTGCGCTCGCTCGAGACATCCGGAGAAACGGAACCCCTCTCGTCAGAGCGGATGTCCGAACTCACTGGATTCAGTGCTGCTCAGGTGCGACGGGACCTCGCATACTTCGGTACGTTTGGCAAGCGAGGTGTCGGCTACCCGCTCGGCGAGCTTCAGGCGAGCCTGCGTTCGATTCTCGGCATTGACCGCGCGTGGACGCTTGCGCTCGTCGGTGTCGGAAATCTCGGCGCGGCCCTCTTGAGCTACCGGAACTTCTCCCAACAAGGATTCGCGATCGCTGGGGCATTCGACGTAGACCCCACGAAGCACGGTCGACGAGTCGGACACCTGCGAGTTCGACCGATG
>CAILQO010000108.1 GCA_903836285.1 uncultured Chloroflexota bacterium | reverse complement strand
TGCCTCGACGCCGCAGGTCGCCAGCTCGGCGCGGATGACGTTTGTGGCGACCGTGCCGTCGACGGCGTATGGCGGACCGCGGGATCTCACGATCACGAACCTCGATGGTGGTCGGAAGGTCGTCGCCGGTGCCATCTCCGTCGTGACGACCGGGGCGGTGACGGTCACGCCGGCGTCGATCGGTGCGGGCGCGGTATCAGCGCCGCTGACCGTGACCGGTACTGGGTTGAACCCTTCGTCAACGATCACCTTCGCCAACGCGGCGGGCAGTGACGTCACCGGCGTGCAGGTGACCGCCGGCGTCGTCGCGTCCGGTCCGTCGGGGACGAGCTTGGTCGTGCCGGTGACGGTGCTTGCCTCGACGACCCCCGGCGCGTACACCGTCACGGTGACCTCACCCGAAGGGCTTGCGACAACCGGCAGCTTCACCATCAGCCCACCGCCCGCGATCACCACGGTCGGGCGGACGTCGGTCGGTGCCTCCACCTCGCCAGTGTCGTACGGGCAGGCCTCGAGCGCCCAGACGCTCTACCTTGGTGGATCAGGCTTCGCCACATCGGGCGGCACCCCGGCCATCGTGGCCGTCAACGCCGGCGTCGTCGTGAGCGGCGTCACGATCTCCGGTGTCACGGTCGCCGCGGGCGGTGCGTCGCTGACCGCCGCGGTGGCCATTGACGCAACGGCGACCGTTGGAACCTATGCGCTGCAAGTCACCAACCCCGACCTCGGACTGACGACTCTCGCGTCCTCGCTGACCGTCACCGCCAAGCCGACCCTGACGGGGATCACCGACAACAACAACTTCGGCGCCGGGGCGTCGAACCGCACCGTGACGCTGAGCGGCACCGGCCTGATCGCCGGGGCGACCGTCAGGTTCACACGGACCGGCGACACCACCGGGGCACAGGTGACCGTCGACTCGGTCGTCTCGTCAGACAGCAACCGCCAGTTGCTGCTCGGGATCTCGATCGCCAGCAGCGCGACGACCGGGTCACGATCGATCACCGTCACGAACCCCGACGGCGGTTCGGCCACGCTTGTTGATGCGTTCACGATCACCCCGGCCCCGGTCATCTCGAGCATCACCCCGTCCGGACTTGGCGCCGGGCGGACGTACCTCGTGACGATGCGCGGGTCGAACCTCCAGTCGAGCAACGTGGCAGTCACCGTCGGGACCGGCACGAACTACTCGACGACGCTCAACATGAGCCTTGACGCCACGGTTGGCATCCCCACACGCGTGAACTCCACGACCGTCACGTTCGGGGTACGAATCGACGCCCTCGCGCCGGTGGGGTACCGGCTGATCACCCTGACCAACCTTGATGGTGGGGTCGCGTCGATCCCGTTCTACGTGAACCCGGCGCTTGCCTTCAGCGCGGTCTCGCCCACAACGGTAGGCATTGGGTCGATTGCGCACGCCGTGACCGTCACCGGCCAGGGGTTCTCGACCTCCGGACTGTCACCAAAGGTCCGGTTCCTGAACGAGGCGACCCTGGTGGCCGACCCGTTGCTTGCTGTCGACGACACCAAGACGGCGGTCAACGCCGACGGTACCCAGGTATCGGTCCTGGTGACCGTGGCATCGACGGCCACCCTCGGGGCGCGGGCAATCTCGATCGACCTGCAGGACGGCACACCGCTGATCGTGACCCGGTCCAGCCTCTCGTGCGGGCAGGGAACTGCCGGTGCCGGTCAGCCAACCCCCACCCCGACAGCAACGTGCTTCGTCTTCTCCGTCGTTGGTGGCCCCACGATCACGGCGGTCAGCCCGCGCGGGCGACGCATCGGTGCCATCGACGAGACCTACCCGACCGTCACACCGACGACGACGGCAGTGGCCGGGGGGCCAACGGCGACGCACACGATGACTCCCTCCCCAACGGCCACGTTGGTGCCGGGGCAGTCCGCGCCGCCCGTCTGCCCGCAGCCGACCGAGCCATCGCCGCCGTCGACGATGCGCATCGCTGTCTGCGGGACAAACTTCGACGCTGGCGCGACGGTCTCGGTGACGTACCCGGACTCGGAGTCGTCGGCGGCAAACGGCATCACCGTCGTCGCGACCGAGCGCAAGAGCAGCACCCTCCTGTGGGTCCTCCTCAAGTTCGACGTAACTTCCACAGGTGCAACCACCGCCGTGGCCGGCAAGCGGACCGTCACGGTGACGAATGGTGACGGAGGCAAGGGAAGCCTGCTCTCGTCGTCCAGCTACGCCTTTGAGGTGGTGGCCGCACCGACGATCACCGGGGTGGCGTACACAGGCACGCCGACTGCCGGGCAGACGGTGCAGTTAGGCATCGGGGCACGGGACAAGCAGGTCCAGATCGCAGGCACCGGCTTCGTCGCCGGGTCGCGAACGTCCTTGCAGCTGACCGCCGCCGGATCGACGCAGCCGACGTCGTACATCCGCGTGACCTCCCTGGTGGTCAACAGCTCGACCAGCATGACCGCCACGATGTCGGTGGACGCGGCGGCCCCGACCGGCGCCCGCAAGCTCATCCTGGCGAACGACGACGGCGGTGCGGCCATCACAAGCGCCCTTGAGTTGATCTCGATCGTGAATGGGCCGACCTTCTCGTCGGTGTCGCTTGCCGACGTCACCGGGCGGACTTTCGTCGGTCGTGGGGCGACCTCCGTCTCGCTGGTGATCGCCGGATCCGGTTTCGGGACCCAGCCGGTCGTGTCGTTCGGCGCGGGCAGCGGCATCACGGTGAAGCCCGGCCTCGCCGCCGAGTCTGGTGCGGTGATTCGCGGTCAGATCGATGTGGATGCTGGCGCGTCGCCCGGCCCTCGCGACCTAACCGTGACAAACACCGACGGCGGGTCGTTCACGGTCGTTGGCGCGATCACGGTAAATCCATCGGCAAGCCTCACGGGGGTGTCGCCGACAAGCCTTGGCATCGGGGCAACGGGGACCGTGACCGTCTCCGGCGCAAACTTCCGGCCGCAGGCGACGATTTCGTTCCGACTGAACGACCAGACAGACTCGACCATCACCGTGCAGTCGGTGACGTGGGTCAGCGCGTCGCGCATCGACGCGGTCGTCAAGGTTGCCTCGAACGCCGTGCCGGGCAACCGCTCGCTCGTTTTTGACAACGGCGACCGGTCACCGGTCATCGTCACCGCCGGTGGCACCTTCTCGATCAACACCGGGCCGCAGTTCGTGTACATGGCGCCGGACGCCATTGCGCAGGGATCGTCGGTGGCCGACGTGGTGATCGCCGGCACGGGATTCCTGCCGTCATTGGTGGTCACGATGAGCGGCGCGGGCGTGACCGTCGGGCCGGTGACCTACGTGTCCCCGACGGTCGTGAAGGTCACGATCACCGTCGCGGAGGGCGCCGACGCCTCGGTCCGCGACGTGATTCTCGACAATGGAGACGGGAGCAGCGTCGTCACCGCCCCGTCGCGGTTCACGGTCGTGGGCGGCCTTGTGATTGCAGGGGTTGCACCCGACTCGGCGGCGCCTGGTGCAAGCGTGCAAGTGACGATCACCGGGAACGGCTACGCCCCCCCCGCATCCGTCTCA
>CAILQO010000107.1 GCA_903836285.1 uncultured Chloroflexota bacterium | reverse complement strand
GTCCATGACATACGCCGAGGCCGCGCGAATTACCGGAGTGTGAGGAGGGGGCCGATATGCCTCCGGTGAGCGTGACGCGACCGGCGCTGCCAATGTCAGCACCGCAGTGGCAGCAATGCACAACGCGAAGATTGCGCCAGAGCCAGCACGAATTGTCGCGATCGCAGCGCCAGTCACGATTGCACGGCTCGTGCTTTTGGCAGGGGCGGGGCACGGACGTTGCCCCACGGAGGAGCTGATGGCTTGTATCGGCACGCCCATGGAACGTCTGGCTACAAGGCGCGGCGAAGTGCAGTTCATCACCTCGTGACGTCGCTCAGTTGACGATGATCCCTCGCGCAAGTTCGCCGGCGGCGAGTGCGCGGTACGCCTCGTCCGCATCGTCGAGTGCAAATTTGCGGTTGATCAGGCCGTCGATGTCCAGCTTCCCTGAACGGTACAGCTCAACCATGCGCGGGAAGTCGACGCGCGTGCGTGCCGAACCATAAAAGCTGCCCCGTAGCACTCGCTCACTGCCGGCGATTCCGCGACCGCTGATTTGCACCAACTCACCAGTTCCGGGCATCCCGATCACGACGCACGTTCCTGCATTGGCGAGGGACTGCCAAGCTTGCTCAATCGCCTTGGTGTGGCCTGTCGCCACAAACGCGTACTCGACTCCGCGACGGGTGAGCGAGCGAATGGTCTCGACCGGGTCCGTTGTCGATGCGTTTATGGTGTGGGTCGCACCGAACTTGCGAGCGAACTCAAGCTTGTTGTCGAGCATGTCCACAACAATGATCTCGCCCGCCGCGGCGAGTGCTGCGCCCTGCACGACGTTTAGGCCGATTCCGCCCGCGCCCCAGATTGCAACGGTCGCGCCTGCGGGTACCTGAGCGGTGTTCAATACCGCACCCACCCCGGTCATCACCGAACAACCGATGAGCGCAACCGTGGTGAGGGGCACGTCGTCCCGAATCTTGATGGCACTCGACGAAGGTATCGTCGTGTACTCACTATGGCTCGCGACGGTGCCAAATCTGTAAAGCGTTTCACCTCGCCAACGCATGCGTGTGGTGCCATCGGCCAATCGCGCCGGCTTGTCTGCACGAACCTCGCAATGAACAGGTCGGCCTGTCACGCAGTAATGGCATTGCCCGCACGACGGTGCCCACGAAAGGATGGCGTGGTCGCCTTCCTTTAGGTCAGTAACGCCCTTCCCAACCTTTGCGATGATGCCTGCTCCTTCATCGCCGAGGACAATTGGCACCGGAATCTCAGACCAGCTACCGTCTGCAGCGTGCAGGCAAGAATGGCACACGCCGCTGGCAACGATCTTTACTTGGACTTCCCCATCATGCGGATCGTCGAGTTCGACCTCGTCCACGATGAGAGGCGCCCGGGCCTTTTCAACAAGTGCCGCCTTCATTCGGATCATGCAATGCTCCTGCCGGCGCACGCGCGTGCCCCGGGCGACAGCCAGTCTAGTCAAACGGGGGTTGGCGAGGGATCGCTCCTCGGCACATGCCCGCCACGGATCCGACCTGAGATGCATTGACGTTGCAGGCGCGAGCCAACCGCATCAACGGTCGTCGCTAACTCGTTGGGAATTCGATGTCCGTTGCTGACTCGCTGCGGCGCACGCGCCGACGATTGGCGCTTTTCGCTCGTTCAACCATCGTCGCGGTGGTGGTGCTATCCCCGGTCGCTCGTATTGCGTCGGCGGAGGTCGCTGCGATCGCTAGCTCCCCGAACGTGTTTGCAGTCCCAGATCCGAACGCCGCTCTGACATTCGATGGGAGTGCGTTCGGGCACGGCGTGGGGCTTTGCCAGTGGGGTTCGCGAGGGCGCGCTGCAGCTGGGCAGTCGGTCCAGCAGATCATCGGCGCATACTACCCCGGCACCGCGATCCAGAAGGTACTCGCGCCAGAGACGACGATCCGGGTGCTCGTCCACTCCGGGTTGGAGATCGCCGCCGATGGGACCGAGCGCATAAGCGCTCTCGGCGGGAATTGGCAGGTCGTTGCGCAAGGCGTGGCACCGATTTCGGTCCCACCTGACGGAAAGCTCGAATTGACCAACCCAGGGGGGCTTCGGTGGCAGGTGCGTTCACGGGACGGGTCGATCCTCGGCTGGGGTCCGCTCTCGGGACCGCTAGTTGTTCGACCGACCGCAGGTGAGACGAGGATCATCCTTGACTACCGGCCGAGTGGTTCGGTGCCGGGACGCGCGAACACGTATTTCGATACGTACCGGGGCGAGGTCATCCTGTATCCGACTGCTCAAGGCGTCGAAACCGTCAACCGGCTCGGGATCGAAGACTACTTGCGCGGAGTAGTGCCGGAAGAGTCGCCAGCGTCTTGGCCGGATGCCGCGTTGCAGGCACAGGCACTTGCAGCTCGCTCGTACGCCGTTTTTCGCGCGCAGACGCGCGCCAAACAGGCGTGGGACGTGGACGATTCCACGTGGGACCAGGTCTATCGGGGGTGGTGGGCCGAGCACCCAAACACGAACCGAGCGATTGACGCCACGGCTGGTCACCTTGTCATGGCTGGCGCTCAAGTGGCGCAGACCTACTTCTTTGCCAGCTGCAACGGTTGGACGGACAGCAATGAACATGTATGGGGCGGAAACCCTTTGCCGTACCTCCGAGGGATCCGCGATGTCGACCCGTCCGGCCAGCCGTATGACAAGGACGCGCCCGGGTCGACGTGGACAACAGGCTCATTGACCGTTGCGCAGCTCGAAGCCATGCTCAAGGCCGATCCGGGCACTGATGTCGGGAGCCTGCAATCGGTTGACCTAAGCACTAGAGCACCGTCGGGGCGGCTCATGTCCATCAAGGTGACTGGAACTGGTGGTACCAAGTCAATCGCGCCGGAGACACTGCAGGCGCGCTTCAATCGTCTCCGTCCACCCGGCGTGAAGCCCCTGCTCTCCACGAACTTCAATGTGCGATGGACGACTGCAGAGGCGGTCCGCCAGACGCAGGCAAACGCGACTGCCGTGCCGCCAAGGCAAACCCCGAAACCGGGAGGCGGCGCCACGACTGTCATTCCAGGCGTGCGCAGCGGAATACTGGCGTTGCCAGGCGTCAACCTGCTTGCGCCGACCGGGCCAGCTGCACCTGGTGGGCCTGTGCTAGCGGCGACGCCTACCCCGGTACCGACGCCCGTCCCACCGCCGACGCGATACGACCTGACCGCGGCGATGCCGGCACGCCCTGACGGGATGACAAACCAGTTCTTCCCTGAAACAGGACATAATGTTGGCGGGGCGTTTCTCAACTTCTTTATCGAGCACGGCGGTCTGGAGCTCTTCGGTATGCCTCGCACCGAGGAGTTGCTTGAGGACGGTCGGACCGTCCAATACTTCCAGCGCGCGCGGCTTGAATTTGCAGTCGATAAGGCAGGTACGCCGTACGAAGTGCAGCCAGCGCTACTCGGTGACGCGCTCACCGAACTCCGGCGTCCGTTTCCGAAGTCGCCCGTCTTCGACTCGACTCCCGGGCACCAGTACTTCCCGGAAACCGGTCACGGTCTCCACAACGCCTTTCATCGGTACTGGTCTGAGAACGGTGGCCTTGACCTATTCGGTTTTCCAACAAGCGAGGAGATGGAGGAGAACGGGGTCATCGTGCAGTACTTCCAAAGAGCCCGCCTGGAGTATCGGGCCGAACTAGCGGAGGGTAAGCGGGTCACGCTCGGCCTGATCGGGGATGAGTTCCTGACACGTCGCGGATGGCTCCCGCCACCGGACTAATCCGGTTCGCAATAACCGTAAACTGTTTTCGTGTGCATCCGGGGGAGTAACAGCGTTGGCATCTTCACTAAGTTCGACCACGCGGATTGGGATCATTGGCAGCGGCGGGATCGCGAAAGCGCACGCGCGGGCGTACAAGGAGATTGAAGGCGTCGAGGTGGTGGCGGTCTCCGACGTAGTCGAAGGCAAGGCCGGCGCGTTCATCGACGAGCTCGAATTGCGCGGCGCTACGGCATTCACGGACCACCTGCAGGCACTCTCGGAGTCACGCCTCGATGGCGTGTCAGTGTGCACACCGAACATCGCGCACCATCGGGTGAGTGTCGACTCCTTGAACGCGGGCGTGCACGTCTTGACCGAAAAGCCCATGGCGGTCACGCTCGATCAGGCCGTCGAGATGGAGCAGACTGCGCGTCGCACTGGCAAGATTCTCACAATCGGTTTCCAGCCGAGGTACGACCCGAACATGGTGATGCTCAAGGACCTGATTCAGTCGGGCGTTCTCGGGAGGATCTACTACGTCGAAACCGGTGGGGGCAGGCGTCGCGGAATGCCTGGGGGCACGTTCATCCGAACTGACCTTGCCGGGGCGGGCGCGCTGGCGGATATCGGGTGCTACTCGATCGACATGGCCATGAACCCGTTGGGGTATCCGAAGCCGCTCACCGTCTCGGCGACGGCGTCCAATCATTTCGGAACCAGCCCGAAGTACCACCGAGAGGCATCAAGTTTCCAAGTTGAGGACTTTGGTGCCGCGCTCATTCGCCTTGAAGGCGACATAACACTAAACTTCAAGATCAGCTGGGCCATGCACATGGACTCCCTCGGCGCGACAACGTTCCTCGGAACCGACGCAGGCCTGAAGGTGACACCCGCCGGTTCCGGTCCGTGGAGCGGGGTGTGGGACGGCGGAGTGGGTTCGGTGACGATGTATCATGACATGCATGACATGCACGTTGAGACTCACATCCCTGTAAAGAACCACTCCGTCAAAATCTTCAATGAAAAGGTCAAGGATTTTGTCGGCGCGATCCGAGAGGGACGCCCAGCACCAATCCCCGGCGCGCAGATCGTCCGCAATCAAGCGATTATCGATGGGATCCTGCGGTCAGCGGCGGCCGGGCGCGAGGTGGTAATTGACCTGCCGGAGATGTAGTCCGGCGAAATGGACGCCCGCCACTCGGGCGTCCGGGGGGTTCCACACATGCTTCTCGGTGCAATCCTTCACCCTGACATCCTGCGCGGCCTCGGCACTGCTGGTCATGGTGCCAAAGTATTGATCGCCGACGGGAATTACCCGTTGGCGACGCGCTCAGCGCTGACGGCGACTCGCGTGTACCTTAACCTCGCACCGGGAAAGGTTTCGGTGCCTGACGTACTCGAAGCGATCATCTCCTGCACGCCTATCGAAGCGGCCGAGGTAATGACCCCTGACGACGGCAGTGAACCTAGCATATTCAGCGATTTCCGGCGCCTACTTACCAGTTCGACGACGGCGATGCCACTGCAGGACGGCCCCATTCCGTTGACAGTCCGCAGCCGGTGGGACTTCTATGATGCAGCGCGCGCGCAAGACGTTGCGTTAGCGATTGTGACCGGAGAACAGCGGGTCTACGCGAATATCCTCCTCACTATTGGCGTGCGAGACCCACATCGCTGACTGCCGCCCGGCTCGCGACCGTGACATCCGTGGAGAGGCTGGGTTGCGGAACCGGGCATGGCGTTGGAGACGATGAACTACGCGTGCGGAAATGGCAGACCCGCCGGCCAGGTGTCGTGCGGCTCGTACCCAATCACCTCCCGCGCTTCAGCCACATCCATCCGCGCAACGATCGCAGGCCGACTTTGGGCGTGCAGGATTACCGACACTCCTGGTCCCGGCGTAGGCGACTCAACACATCGTTCGAAGAAGCGATTGGCGTCGTCGTGACTGAAGAAGAGGTCTGGCCCTCCGTCCATTGATGCCAGGCGGATGCACTCGCCTGTGTTCCGTGGGAACCAGCCGATGCGGGCACTGATGACCGAAAGTCCGTGAACGCGCGCATACATCGCACCCGCTTCCTCAGCCCACACTTTCGACAATGCGTAGTGGTTCGTTGGCGCAGGGCCGTCGTTGACATGCACTGGACGGTCCCGGAAGGTGTGGCCTGAGATCACCTGTACGGTGCTTGCTAGGATGACACG
>CAILQO010000106.1 GCA_903836285.1 uncultured Chloroflexota bacterium | reverse complement strand
TTCTGTCAACCATCGCAAACGAGTGGAATCGGCGGCCAGTGCCGCGCCAGTGCCGCGCCGACGCCGCGGCACGGTCGCGGCACGGTCGCAACCGCCGAGGCGCGAATCAGTGCACGACGGCGTGCGCCCCCGCGGTCACCGGCAGGTTCCCGTCCACGTCAAAGTCAAACGGCCTCGCCTCGCCGATCACCTCGAGACGAGGGTTTGCCCGCACCTCGTCAAGCAGCGACTCCGACACCTCGATCGTGCCGACCTCGAGGGTGTTCTGGATCCGCACCAGTCGCACGTTCTCCGGGTCGCCACGCCCGCAGGTCAGCACTCCCGCGCAGATCGCATCCACGTCGGTCGGCATGATGATCGGCAGCTGCACGCGCTGCACCCCACCGATGCCCGACGTCAAGCCATTGATATAGGTCGCGCGGAGGTCCAGCTTCAGCGCCCCGCGTCGAGTCATCACGTCCGCAAGGCCAATGCCCGCGCCGTTGCCGTGCGACTCATCGGTCAGGTCGCGCACTACAATGACGCGCACGTTTGGCCGAGCGAACTCGGGGACGCCGCGGATCAGCATCCGCCCGATGATGTTGGTGTCCATCCCCGTCCCGGAGACGTTCTTCCCCATCTCATCCACGACGAGCACGTCGATGTCATCGAACGGCAGCGACGCCATCAGCGCCTTCGCCTCGATGAGGAGCGCCGCCTCACCCGCAGCCCCGATCTCACTTGCCGGAACACCGACCAGTCGGGCCGTCTGGTCGTAGGCGTTCTCAAGGATCGCCAGACCCGCCAGCACCTTGCCGGTCTCCCGGACCATCGCCTGCGCCGCCAGCGGCATCCAGTGGGCAAGGCCACGCGTCCCAAACGCGTGGACCGTCTGCGCCCCACGGTGCTTGCCCAGACCGATCGTCATGATCTTGGCCAAGCCGCTCTCCACCGGGCCACGGAAGTCGGTGTGCGCCTTGACCCGGCCAACGATGATCAGGCCGTCGGCCGCCAGTGCCGTCTCGCTCATGAAGACCGCCGGGCCGGGGTCGGATGCGTCGCCAAGGTGGGCGATCTCACGCACCTCCATTGACGACACGATCGGCATCCCGGTGGTCTCCTCGGTGATGCCGTACGAGTGGAGGACCTCCACCTGCCCCTCAGCCGTCGCGCCTCCGTGCGAGCCCATCGCGGGGATGATGAACGGGTCGCCACCGTGCGCGCGCACCGCCTCGCCGGTGGCGTGCAGGATCCGGGCGATGTTCGCGATGCCCCGGCTGCCCGCCGTGATGCCGACGCGCCATCCCGGACGGACCGTCGAAAGGTACGGTGCGAGGGCGTCGGCCACCGTGGCACCAATGTCATCCACCACCGGCGCATCAAAGCGCTGGCGGACCGGCATCATCCTGGGCAGCGGCGCCTCGCACCGCAGGTCGCGCACTTGCTCCAACAGGTCCATCAGTCGCCTTCCCCGCGCGCCCACCGGCCGACCGCACCCCTCGGGTGGTGAGGGGCCCCACGACGGGAATCGGGCATCCGCGCCTCATCCCATGGTAGCCCAGCTACGTGGTGACGGCGGGGATATACTCGCGAGACGTGCGCCGCGAGGCATCCAGCCCACGTCCGGTGTGCGCCCGGCTTCGCGACTGCAAGGACACACCACCCCATGAGTGACACCGCCGGACCACAGGCATGGGGCCTCTGGAACGAGAGCCTCAAGGACTGGTTCAACCCTGGCACGTCACGCCCGTGGTTCCCGAGCCGTGAGGCCGCGGAGCGCGCCATCCCCAATGCCCGACGGCAATGGCCGCGCGGCGCATGGGTCGTCACCCCATTCCCGGTCGCTGAGGATCCCACCCTTCCCGGCCAACGTCCGCGCGACTGATCTAGACGAAGGCCCTCCGCTCCCGGCGACCCCCAACGGTCACCGGGAGCGTGCCCTTGGATGTGCGGCCCACTGAGCGGACCACGTCGGGGAACGGGGTCATACGCGCAACCTTCCGCAAAGACCCGGCACGCAGCACTGCGCCGGGGCACCCAATGCCCAGTCGGCGCACGCCCGCAATCCGTTGCGCTACAGGTCGGCGAGGTGGTTCGGTCCGCCAACCGGGAAGTCCGGCAGCGCCAGGCCAATCCGTGCGGCGTCGCGCTTGATCGCAAGCATAAGCCCTCGCAGGTTGGTCATCACCTCAAGGTTCCCCACCCGCTGCTGCTCCGCGAACTCCTTCGAGAACTGGTCCCACCGTGCCTGGAGCGCCCGTGCCCGAACCTCACGTTCCACGGGGCCGAGCGACTGCGCCGCCGCCGCGGACGTCCCCCGCATCGCACTCCCGAACTTCGTCGGCCTGCCAGCGCCCATGCGTGTCCCTCCGGTGCCCCATGCAACCGCGCCGCGGTGCAATCGGGCCAGATCACTGGTCCGATGGTAACCGGTAACGCAGTTGTTCGCGCTGGCAGTCAGCCGTCCCAGACCGGGTACACCCGGCCGTTCCTCACCCCTCCCAGATGGGGCGCACCCGTGCCACGCACCGCCGCCCACCCGCCACTACCAGATAAGCACCGGCCCGGAACGAGCCACCGGAACGATAGACTTGCGACACATTCCCATCGGGGCATCACGCCCGCCGTCATCGGCGGAGACCGCCCCAGCCTACGAGGAGGTCCCCGGCCCTATGGTCGTTGCGCCCAGCACCCAGCCCCACGTCTCCGGCACTGGTTCCGCCACGCCCACCCTCGCCGTTCGCGACCTCCGCGTCAGCATTGATAGCCGCGAGATCATTCACGGCATCGACTTGACCGTGAACAAGGGCGAGGTTCACGCAATCCTCGGCCCCAACGGGTCGGGTAAGAGCACCCTCGCCTACGCCCTGATGGGTCACCCCCGCTACGACGTCACCGCCGGCGAGGTTGAGCTCAAGGGTGAGGACCTTCTAGGCATGAGCGCCGACGAGCGATCGCGTAACGGCCTCTTCCTCTGCTTCCAGTACCCCACCAGCATCCCCGGCATCCAGATGGGGAACTTCCTCCGCCTCGCCATGAAGGCACGCTTCGGTGACGCCGCCGTCAAGACCTTCCGCAAGGAGCTGACCGAGAAGCTCAAGATCCTCAAGATGGACGACAGCTACATGCGTCGCTACCTGAATGAGGGCTTCTCCGGCGGCGAAAAGAAGAAGGCCGAGATCCTCCAGATGGCCCTCCTCAAGCCAGAGATTGCCATCATGGACGAGACCGACTCCGGCCTCGACGTCGACGCCTTTAAGGTCGTCGCCGACGGCGTGAACGCCATGCGCGGCCCCGACATCGGCTTCGTGGTCATCACGCACTACAACCGGATGCTTGAGTACATCAAGCCCGACTTCGTCCATGTCCTCATTGGCGGCAAGATCGTCAAGAGCGGTGGGCCCGAACTTGCGGTCGCCGTCGACCAGAATGGCTACCAGCCCATCCTTGAGGAAGTCCGCGCCCAAGGCATCGAGGTCGAGCTGATGGAGGAGGCTGGCGCCACGTACGCCCGCGAGGAGCCAACCGATCGCGAGCACGACCCGTTCCGTTCGCATGGGCTGACCGGCCTCTAGCCCCACTCCCACCGACCTACCGCCCCTCGCAGGGCGGCCCGCAGACCCGAAGGACCCGAACCGTGGTCACCGAGATCGACTTGTCCGCACTCCCGTTGGCCGTCAACGTCGACCCCAACCGCGAGCAGCTCCTGCGCGACGCCGAGAAGGAGCTGCCCCTCGAGTACTCCGCCGGGTGGTCCGACCCCGAGTCGTACTTCTTCAAGTCTGGGCGAGGCCTCAACCGCGAGACGGTCGAGATGATCAGCCGCATGAAAGGCGAACCCGACTGGATGCGCGCACTGCGCGTCAAGTCGTACGACCACTTCCTCAGCCGCAAGATGCCGTCGTGGGG
Source organism: uncultured Chloroflexota bacterium (assembly GCA_903836285.1). GTDB lineage: Bacteria > Chloroflexota > UBA11872 > UBA12225 > UBA12225 > CAILQO01. The sequence goes on along the minus strand of CAILQO010000106.1, from coordinate 6,123 downwards.
TGCCGACCTGTCGGATATCGACTTCGACGAGATGTACTACTACATCAAGCCGGCGAGCGAGCAGGGGAAGACGTGGGACGACGTCCCCGCCGACATCAAGAACACCTTCGACAAGCTTGGTATCCCCGAAGCTGAGCGGAAGTTCCTCGCCGGCGTCTCCGCGCAGTACGAGTCAGAGGTTGTGTACCACTCGTTGCGCGAGGATCTCGAGAAGCTTGGCGTCATCTTCACCGACATGGACTCCGGCCTTCGCGAGCACCCGGAGATCGTCAAGCGCTATTTCGGCACGGTCATCCCCTACAAGGACAACAAGTTCGCCGCCCTGAACACCGCCGTCTGGTCCGGTGGAAGCTTCGTGTATGTCCCCAAGGGTGTGCACGTCGCCATCCCGTTGCAGGCGTACTTCCGCATCAACGCCAAGAACGCCGGCCAGTTCGAGCGGACGCTGATCATCGCGGACGAGGGCAGCTACGTCCATTACATCGAAGGCTGCACTGCCCCTATCTGGTCGGAGGACAGCCTCCATTCCGCGGTCGTCGAACTCATCGCGATGAAGGACGCGACGATCCGCTACACCACCGTCCAGAACTGGTCGAACAACGTCTACAACATCGTCACCAAGCGCGCCGTCGCCCACGAGAATGCCACCGTCGCCTGGATTGACGGCAACCTTGGGTCGAAGGTGACCATGAAGTACCCCGCCGTCTACCTCCTCGGGAAGGGCGCCAAGGCTGAGATCGTCTCGGCAGCGTTCGCCAACAACGGGCAGGTCCAAGATGCCGGCGGCAAGATCTGGCACTGTGCCCCGGAGACCACCTCCACGATCACCTCAAAGTCGGTGAGCAAGGGCAACGGGCGCACCAGCTTCCGTGGGTGGCTCAAGATCTACAAGGGGTGCGTCGACTCCGTCTCAGCGATGCGCTGCGACGCGATGCTTCTCAACAAGGACTCCCGCTCCGACACGTACCCGACCATCGAGGTCGACGAGGAGCGCGTGGCCCTCGGCCATGAAGCCACCGTCTCCAAGATCGGTGAGGAAGAACTCTTCTACCTTATGTCGCGCGGCCTGAATGAACGCGAGGCGATCACGCAGATCGTCAACGGCTTCATCGAGCCGTTCACCAAGACTCTCCCAATGGAGTACGCCATCGAGCTGAATCGCTTGATCCAGCTCCAGATGGACGGTGCCGTCGGCTAGGTCCCCGGATGGCGCACCGACCAGATCCCCCTCTCCCGTCGCTGCGGGGGAGGGCCTGGGGAGGGAGCGCTTGGGGTTGAGGGGTTGCCTCTCATCACGTTCCGCACAGTCCGCGACGAAGGGTCCCGCCCGTGACGACCGCTCTCGATGCGCCCGCCGCTCCGGCGAGCCTCCGCACTGCCGGCCTGACCGCCGAAGCGTCTCGCGCCATTGGCGAGTGGCGCGACGACCCCGCATGGGTGCGCGAATGGCGCGCCGCTGGGTGGGCCGCATGGCAGACCATCCCCATGCCCACCGCAACTACCGAAGGGTGGCGTCGGACGCCCCTGAGCATCATCGACGTTGATCAAGTGCACGCTGTCGCCGCACCCGCCGTACCCGTGCGCCGCGTTGCCGACCTGCCGGAGGTCGTTCGCGCCCTTATGGGCACCGGCGCATCGCACGCCTCGACGGTCGTGCAATCGAACGGCACCACCGTCCTCGCCGAGCTCTCCGATGAGGCCCGCGAGTCCGGCGTTGTGGTGTGCGACATCCACGAGGCCTTCCACCGCTACCCCGACCTCGTCCGCGAGCACCTTGGCACCCTCGTTCCTGCACGGTGGCAGCCGGGGATGCCGTCCAATGCTGGCAAGTTCGAGGCCCTCAACGCGGCCTTCTTCACTGGTGGCCTGTTCGTGTACGTCCCGAACGGTGTCGAGGTTTCCCTCCCGGTGCGCGCCCTCAACTGGCACGCCGACACCGACGCCGGCTTCTTCCCACGGTCGCTCATCATCGTCGGCGAGAACGCGCGCCTCGCCTTCCTTGAGGAATACGCCTCCGTCGCCGCGCCAGAGGGCGGGCACCCCGTCTTTGGTAGCGCTGTCGTCGAGGTTTTCGTCAAGGACGGCGGTCGCCTCGACTACACGACCATCCAAGACTGGTCGCTCTCAACCGCTGGATTCGTCACGCAGCGGACAACCCTCGGCAACAATGCCTACTGCAACTGGGTCAGTGTCAGCCTCGGGGGGATGTACACCCGTGGCACCGCGGAGGTCATCCTCAAGGGCAAGGGCACGAAGGCCGACATGCTTGGCCTTGCCTTTGGCGAAGGGACGCAGGTCTTCGACTTCCACACCCTGCAGGATCACCAGTCGGCATTCACCGACTCCGATCAGCTGTACAAGACGGCCATGCGCGAACGGTCACGCCTCGTCTACGAGGGGCTGATCAACATTCGCCCCGGGTCGTACGGCAGCAATGGCTACCAGGCCAACCGCAACCTCCTCCTCGACGACACTGCCAAGGCCGACAGCATCCCCATGCTTGAGATCTCCGACAACGACGTGCGGTGCACACACGGGTCGTCGGTCGGCCCGATCGACAAGACCCACGTCTACTACCTCATGACCCGAGGCCTGCCTCGCGCCGACGCTGAGCGACTGGTGGTGCAGGGCTTCTTCGAGCCGGTCATCGAGCGGATAGCGTCCGAGGACCTCAAGGAACGCGTGCGCGCGGCGGTTGATGCCAAGATCGGCGGGAAGGGCGCGTGACGATGTCCGGCAACTGGGAACGCGCCTTCGACGCCCACGATGTCCCCGTCGGTGAGGTGCGCGTCACCACCATCGGCGACCACCGCATCGCCATCTGCAACTACGACGGCGAGTTCTTCGCGGTGCAGGACGTCTGCACGCACGACAACGGTCCCTTGGGTCAAGGGTGCCTCGAGGACGACGAGATCGAGTGCCCCCGCCACGGTGCACGGTTCAGCATCCGCACCGGGGCCGCTACCCTCATGCCAGCGGTCATGCCGGTGCGCACCTTCCCGGTCCGCCGGGACGGCGACGCCATCCTTGTGCAAGTGCCGTAGAGACTCTCTCCCGTCGCAACGGGGGAGAGGGCGCAGGATGCGTGGGGGCTTCTCCTTCAAATGACAACCAAATGACAACGACCGCCGTGCGTGCAACCCACGCCCTCGACGTCCCCGCCATCCGGCGAGACTTCCCCATCCTCGAGACGATCATCAACGGCCACCGGTTGGTCTACCTCGACAACGCGGCGACCTCCCAGAAGCCGCGTCAGATGATTGACGCCCTCGTGGCGTACTACACCTCGCAAAATGCCAATATCCATCGCGCGGCGCACACCCTCGCCGCCACCGCGACCGAACGATACGAGGCGACCCGCCAGAAGCTTGCCCGCTTCATTGGCGCACCGTCCCCCGAAGAGATCATCTTCACCCGCAACACCACCGAGGCGGTCAACCTCGTCGCCTCGAGTTGGGGGCTTGCCAACGTCCACGCCGGTGATGCCATTGTCATGACACAGGCGGAGCACCACTCCAACCTCGTGCCATGGCAGCGCGTCGCCGAAGCGACTGGTGCGACGCTCACGTACCTCCCCATCGATGACGGCGGCATGCTGGACCTCAATGCGGCCCACGCCCTGATCGGCCCGCGTACCCGCGTCGTCGCGATCACACACATGTCGAATGTGCTTGGGACGATCGCCCCCATCGCCGAAATCGTGCGCATCACGCGCGAGAAGGCCCCCGGCGCAATCGTCGTCGTCGACGGCGCGCAGAGTGCCCCGCACCTGCCTATCGACGTCGCCGCCCTCGGGTGCGACTTCTTTGCGATCTCGGCGCACAAGATGCTTGGCCCCACCGGTGTCGGCGCCCTCTGGGGCCGTCGCGACCTCCTTGAGGCCATGCCCCCGTTCCTGAGCGGGGGCAGCATGGTTGGGCACGTGACGTTTGAGTCGACCACGTGGGCACCCATCCCTCAGCGCTTCGAGGCCGGCACGCCGAACATCGCCGACGTCATCGCGTTCGGGGCATCCATCGATTACCTCGACGCCCTCGGCATGGACGCGGTACGGCATCACGAACGCGAGATCACCGCGTACGCCCTCGCCACGCTCCGGGCGCGCCACCCTGCCCTGACCTTCTACGCCACCGACGACACGAACGTGCGCGGCGGCGTTGTCGCCTTCAACGTGCGGAACGTACACCCCCACGACGTCTCGGAACTGCTTGACGGGCGGGGCATCGCCATCCGGGCGGGACAGCACTGCGCCCACCCGTTGCACACCGTGCTTGGTGCGGTGGCCACCTGCCGCGCCAGTTTCTACATCTACAACCTCAGTGAAGAGGTCGACGCCCTGAGCGAAGGCCTCGCCGAGGTGGAGAAGGTCTTCGCCCGCGCCATCGCCCGCCCGCAAGCCTGAGACGTCACGGAACCGCGACCATGTCGGAGCAGAACCCCCTCTACCAAGACATCATCCTCGATTACTACGAGTTCCCCCGGAACCGTGGGCGTGTCGACGGTGCCGACGCCACCTGCCGCGGGCACAACCCATCGTGCGGGGACGACCTGACCGTCTCGGTCAAGGTGGTCGACGGCACCATCGGGTCGGTGATGTGGGACGGCCACGCATGTGCCATCAGTGAGGCTTCGGCCTCCATGATGACCGAGGCGGTCCTCGACACGCCGACCGAAAGCGCCCGCGCGTGGGTCCGTACCGTGCGCGCCGCCATCACCGGCCGGGGCGAGTCAGACCCCGCGATTGACCTGGGCGACGCCGATGCCCTGCGCGTCGTGAACAACCGGCCGGCGCGCGTCAAGTGCGCGCTCCTCGCCTGGGAGACGCTCGACGAGGCCCTCACCCTCGCCGCCGCGATCGAGTCCCGCGCCCACACTGCCGACGGAGACGCCTGATCATGACCGACACCTTGCACGGCACCACGACGGCCACTGCCACGGAGACGACCGAACTCGACCCTGCATTGCGCGCCCTCACCGAGGAGAATGTGCGCACATGCCTGATGCAGGTCGACGACCCGGAACTCGGGATCAACATCGTCGACCTCGGCCTCGTCTACGAGGTGCACATCCGCGACGAGGGCGACGTGCAAGTCGTCATGACGCTCACCACGCCGTTCTGCCCGGTCGGGCCGAGCATCAAGCAGCAGGTCGGCAACGTCATCAAGCGTGACCTCGACGGCGTGTCGAAGGTGGAGGTGCAGTTCACCTTCAACCCGCCGTGGGACAAGGAAATGATGTCCGAAGACGCCAAGGCCGAACTCGGGATCTTCTAGGCGCGCGCCGTCACCCCTCTCCCGCGCCAGCGGGGGAGGGGCAGGGGGTGGGGGCGTCGTGCCCGTCCCGTTCGATCCACCGTCCCCTTGGAGACCCCATGCCCGCCTACTCCGCGACCGTCCTCGACCACTTCCAAAACCCGCGCAACCTCGGCGAGATTGACCTCCCCGACGCCGTCGCCGAGGTCGAGAACCCCGCCTGCGGCGACCGCGCGCGCCTCTCGTTGCGCATCCTCGACGGGCGCATCACCGAGGCCCGCTTCCTGGCCGAAGGGTGCCCCGCCGCCATCGCAGCCGCCTCGATGACGACCGTCCTCCTCACGGGTGCGACCCTCGCCGAGGCCCGCGCCCTGCGTGACGTCGACGTCGCCGCCGCCCTCGACGGCCTGCCCTCCAACAAGGTGCACTGTTCGGTCCTCGCCGAGGACGTGATCCGCGAGGCCCTCGATGCCTACGACGCGGGGGTACCCTCGCGGTAGGGGAGGCCCACCCACCGCATGAGGATTGAACTCGCCTACGGCCGCGACGGCCTGGTCGTCGATCTGCCTGCAGACCGCACCACCGTCGTCGAACCGCGCTTCGTCCCGGGCCTGCCCGACGAGGCCGAGGCCCTCCGTGGCGCCCTGCGGAACCCCATCGCCCACGCACCCCTCCTCGAGTGGTTGTGCCCAGACGACACCGTCGGCATCTCGATCTGCGATATCACCCGCCCGATGCCGTCGGCGCGCGTCCTGCAGTGGGACCACACGTGGACGGCGGGCACGCCCTTCGAACGGATCCGCCACTTGGTGCTGTTTGATTTCGGGATTCACTGGTTCGACCTCGCCTCCCGGCTGATGGGCAGCCGAGC
>CAILQO010000105.1 GCA_903836285.1 uncultured Chloroflexota bacterium | reverse complement strand
TGTTGAGCACCCGCGGCTCGCTATCGACCATGCGGACTGCGCGTGAGACTGCCGCTCCCAACGCATTCAGCGTGGCCCAACGTGACGCTCTCCCTGACACCAAGGCGAGTGTGGTTGTGGCTGCTGAAGGTGGGCAGGCTCCCAAGGCTTTCGGCGCACAACGGTAGCTGGCCGGAGTGGGCGAGAGCTGCTACTCGTCGTCATTGACGAATGTCCATTTGGGAATGTCGACAGTGGCTGCCCCGAGGCATACCCGTCAATGTCACCCGACGCGTGGGGGCGACCCGCTGTGCGCGCCGACGCTTCGCAAGAGGATCGTGAAGAGGCCCGGCAGGCTCTCGGCCAGAGCTGGAGCCTGGTCGTCATAGAGCCACCGGAGCACCACTTCGTTAATCGCGCCCATCCACGCCGTCGCGGCGAGCTCGGTGTCCTGATCGGGTATCGAGCCAGCGGTCACGGCGTCATCGAGGTGACGGGCGATCAGCGCGATGAACCGGCCGTGGATGCCGAGCATGCGTTCCTCGAGGCCGACTGCCTCGACGAGCAACAGTCGGGCGAGACGTCGGCGCTCCCCGAAGGCATCCACTAGGACCGCGAGCGCAAGGTCTAGCCGACGGACCGGATCAGTTTCGACGGCGATCCTAGCCTCAACACGCGCCACGAGGCGATCAACTAGGTGTGCGAGCAGGGCGGTGAACACCCCTTGCTTATGTGGGAAATGGAAGTAGAACGTGCCCTTTGACGCATTTGAGCGTCGCACGATCTCATCGACCGCTGCCCCGTGAAAACCCCGTTCCGCAAACACCTCGGCGGCCGCGTCAAGGAGGCGGTCGCGGGTCTCGGCCGGTTCATGGGGGGCAGGCGGACGACCCGGTCGACGTCGATCTTCGGCCACGGGTGAAGCGTACCCCCATCAGGAACCTAAGCCCTGTGGCTCGCGGTGCCGGCAGGAAGGGAGCGGGCAGGTCGCTCCGTGCGCAGCGCGAACGACTTGACGCGCCGTGAGCGGAATACGTACTATCTGCCGTAAGTTGATCCAGTAAGTCGACTATACTGCTGGATGCTGTGAGGAGACGGCATGGCTCGGGGCACGTTGGCGTCAGCTTGGACGCGTCGCGGAACAATCGGAACGGGTATCGCAGGTATCGCGGCGATGGTGGTCTCCGCATGTGGCGCCGGTGGGGACGCCGCTGCGAAGCCGGCAACCACGCCTGCACCTGCCGCGCCCACGAAGGCGCCAGCCGCGTCGGAGCCAACGAAGGCAGCCGTAGCGCCTCCTGCCTCAGCAGTGAAGGGGTTCGCGAACCCGAACTTGCTGGTCAGCGTCGAGTGGCTGATGCAACACCAGGCTGACGCCGGGCTGGTAGTCGTCGACGCTCGCCCGTCGGCCGATTACGAGAAGGGACATCTCGCGGGCGCGGTCAACCTGCCGGTTGTCGAGACCTTTGACCCCGCACAACCGAAAAACTTGCCCGACACGACCGCTAAGCTTGAGGCATTGTTCGGCTCGAAGGGCATCGGCAACGAGAGCAAGGTTGTCGTCTACGACAACGGTAAGGAGACACCGGCCGCACGGCTTTTCTGGACCCTTGAGTTTGCGGGCCACGGAAACGTCGCCGTGCTCGACGGCGGCCTGAAGGCGTGGCAGGGCGCGAACGGCAAGGTCGACACCGCTCCCGTCACGGCCAAGCCGGCAGCCTTCGCGTCCAAGCTTGACCCGGCAAAGTTGCCCACCAAGCAGCAATGCACGCTGGCGATCGGTGACCCCACGAAGGTAGTGCTCGATGCCCGAAGCCCGGCGGAGTTCCGTGGCGAGGACGTCCGTGCGAAATTCGGCGGCCATATTCCAGGTGCAGTCAACGTCGATTGGGTTGAGAACTTTGGCGGAGGCACCCTCCTCAAGGAACCCGACGCGCTAAAGGCGCTCTATGCTGCGAAGGGAATCACTCCGGACAAGGAGGTGATTGCGCTCTGCCAGACCGGTCAGCGGTCGTCGGTGTCGTACCTCACCCTCCGCTTGCTTGGATACCCAAAGGTTGGCAACTACGCCGGATCGTGGATTGAGTGGGGCAACGACGAGGCGACGCAAAAGGCACAGGGCGCATAGCGTCCGGCACCATTCGAGCGATGACGATTGCGGACCTCGCTCCGGGTCAGCGCAGGAGTGCCACGGATAACCAATCGGGCGGGGCAGGCACGCACCGCCCCGTTCGAGTCCCGGCGCAAGTCTCCTCGGCGCTATGGGCCGTCGCGGCATGCCTGGTAGCTGCGTACGGCACGACGTCTCTGGTGATCGTCACAAATGCAACCGGAAACGCCTCTGGTGTTGTCTGGCTGCCAACATTCCCGGACTGGTACTACGCGGTGTCACAGGCCCTGTACCTGCCGTTCGGGTGGTGGTTCGCGCTGCTTTCGCCATTGCAAGCTTGGCGGGGGGTCGACTTCACGACCTTTGCATGGGTGAGTCGGGCCCCGTTCATCTCAGGTGCGGTTGCGGCGGTCGCGAGTTGGCTCGCCCCGAACGGCAAGCGCACCCAAGTTGCCGTGATGGCGTTCGTAGGAACCGCGGTTGCGATTTGCGTAGGTGCGACGGGTGCGCTCGCGCTTGCCCACCTTGGGGTGCGCGACGCAGTGGAGTCAGCGGCGCGCGAAGCAGGACCTTGGGGCCCGATTCTGCTGTTCGCCCTCATGGCAGCGCAGGTTGTCCCCACACCAATTCCGACCGTTGCCATCACGCTCGCCGGAGGATTGCTCTACGGCGTCGCTGCCGGAACAGCGATCGCGTGGTCCGGGGCGATGGTGGCAGCCACGGTCTCGTTCTTGCTCGGGCGATGGTTTGGACGCCCGGTCGTGTCGCGCCTTGGGGGGTCGCGGGCGCTTGACAGCGTTGACCGATGGACGAGCCGGGGGGCGTTTCGCGCCGTGCTGGTTTCGCGCCTCGTGCCCGCAGTCAGCTTCCGAGCGGCGAGCCTCGCGTCCGGACTCCTGCCAATCGGGCTACCGTCATTTCTGCTGGCGACTGGGATCGGCCAGCTGCCCGCGACAGTGGCGTATGCCGCCCTTGGCGCAAGCGTGGTCAGCGACGCTGGGTCGGTCTCATGGGCGGCAGGTGGCGTTGGCGTAGTCGCCGGCCTGAGCTGGTTGGCGCGAGCGTGGTTCTCGGCAGGGAAGGACGTGCGCTCCGCATGGCTGGGTCGGCTCAGCCGCGTGTCGTCATCCGTCCGATTCCGCCTCGGCGCCAGTGCGGCCATGATCGCTTTGCTTGCTTGGCGGCTCGGCGCAGGCCAGATCGGAGAGGCAGTCAAGGGGTCAGACTACCGGTGGCTTGGTGCCGGCGCAGTGGCAACGGTCGCCGCCCTTTTGGTCAGCGCTTGGAAGTGGCAGTTCCTCCTGCGCGCAACCAGGGTCATCGTGCCGATTGGGACTGTCTTTGAGGCCTATCTGGTCGGCCAGTTCTTCAACAACGTGCTGCCGTCGAGCATCGGGGGTGACGTCGCTCGGGCACATGTTGTTGCTCGCGTAAGCGGCAACCTCGCGACCGTCGCGGGCACCATTGTCGGGGAACGGCTGATCGCCGGCATTGCTTTGGTCGCGACGGCGCTTGCTGCCTTGGCAGCTTCGCCTTCATTGGCAGGGACCGTCGGCGACTCGGTTGGCGTAACGGCGATCGTGTTCGCTTGCCTGACTATCGTGGGTGGCGTGCCGTCACTGCGTACCCGCGTCGTTCGCGCACTTGGCACGCAGGGATGGCGGGCGGCGGTGGCGCGCTCGATTGAAGCACTCGGTGCGACGCTGTCCGACACATCGGTGGTCATGCCGGTCCTTGCCTTGTCGGTGGTTTTTCAGGGCTTGGTTATCGCTGTCGCTTGGACCGGCTTCCGGGCGGTTGGGGCTGAGGTCCCGATCGATGCGACGGTCGCGTTGATCCCGGTGATCTCAGCGATCCAGTTGCTTCCGGTCTCCGTCGGCGGGTTCGGGGTGCGCGAGGGTGCGTACGTGGTGCTGTTCGGAGCGTGCTGCGCCACACCCGCCCCGATGGCCGTTGCTGCGTCGTTGGCCTTCGCCGGGATCGTCGGGGTCGTGAGCCTTTCCGGCGGCATCCTGTTCGCGTTTCGCGGGCGGGAGACAGCGCCGCCGTTGTTCCCGGAGGTCCGCGCACTGGCGGACGCGATCCGCACCGTCGAACGGGAGACTTGGTTCGACGCAGATTGGCTCTGGACGTTTGCCGAAGGGATGCGCGCCGCGGGCCGGACCACTGAGCAGACGATTGCAGCGATCCGGCGCCAAGGCGATGCAAACCGCTTGCCGCTGCGGTCCAGGGTGTACCGGAGAGCCCAGCTGGCATGGCGCGCATTCGACCTTCGCCGCCTCACTCAGCGGTAGCTGTCACCGCCGAGCAGGTGTGGAGCGGACCGTCAGGCCCGCGCCTCAGGTTGACGTGCAGAGCGGCCGAAGCGCGAACGGGACGGAGATCGTCGCACGTGCAGTCGCAGTGGCGGGCCGCGTCAGCGTGCGTCGCGAACCACGCCTTGGTCTGTCATCGTCTTCAGGCCGCTGTCGGTGTAGTCTCCGAAGCCTGGTTGCGCCTGCGCCCACTCAGCGTACGCCGAGGCAGCCTCCTCAAGCGTGTGCTTCGGCCGCCACCCAAGGTCGGCCAAGGTGGAGATATCCGAGCAGATGTGGCGCGTGTCGCCAATGCGGAACCGGCCAGGCAACTC
>CAILQO010000104.1 GCA_903836285.1 uncultured Chloroflexota bacterium | reverse complement strand
CCCACCGATCAATCTCCCGCACGACGTCAGAAGCGATGGAGGCGCCACCGGCGATGGCGATCGACGACGCCAGCGATGGAGCCGTCAGCCGGGCGGCGGTGCCGGGGAAGCCGATCAGGTTCCAGCCAGACTGGAGGGCGAACGACAAGCGTGAACCGGGGAGCGTGCCTTCAATGGTCCACGTTCGCGGGGTGCCCAATCGAATGAAGTAGCCTCGTCCAGTCTCGATGGCGAAGTTATTTCCCGTGATCGCGCACGGGTGCACGTCCCAGCCGCCGTCCCAACGGTCAATCTCGACGGCGCCCGTGAGGGTGGAGCAGAGTCCCACGCTCGTGATCGGGTCGATCGGGTCCAGCGGGAGGGTTACCAGGTTCCAGCTGGCAATGAGCGGCAGGGACACTGTCGATGTCGGTGCAAGCGTGAGCGGGGGTGCACTGGTGCGGGCCGTCGCAACGGTGGTGGAGGCCTTGGCAAACCCGGCCTCACCACCGAACGCCTCGATGGTGAAGGTCGAGGTCGCGGCGTAGGCGTAACTCGCCGTCCGAGCCACGTTGCGGAGCGAAGAAAGGTTGGCGGCCCATGTCCCGCCGTCGGCCGGCTGCACGAGGGTGGAGATGGCGGTCGCGCCTCCGTCGGTGGCCTCAATCGTGATGACCACAATCGCCAGCGGTGCAGGGCCCCCTCCGGTCACGAGCACCTGACCAGTGATCGGGTCAGGCGTCGGGATGGCCAACGCAGCGCCGGTCAGGACGGGGTAGTGCGCGCCGCCATTCGCATCGACGCCATCCCCCGACACGACGTCGAAGGTGTAGCGCGTCGCGGGCAGTAGCCCCTTGACATCGACGACGTGGACGGTGGATGCGGTCGCCTCGCCCCGGACGTCGGTCGCGACGTTTGCCGGGGTTGTCCCTTCGAGGCCCCAACGGACGGCGCCGGTGGTGGCGAGCGAGGTCGTCCAGTTGACGGTGAAGCCGCCTTCACGCACGTTAGTGACGCGCAGGTTGCGGGTCTTGACGCCGGTGACCGGGGTGTTGGATGCCGTTGGGGTTGCGGTGGTTGTCGACGTCGCGCTGGCGGTGAAGGTGGCGCCGGGCGTCGCGGACGTTGAAGCGGTGGCGGAGACCGTCGCGGAGCTGGTGACCGACGGCGTGAGCGACGGGCCGGGGGTGACCGTCACGTCGATGACGATGATGGTGCCGACCATGGCCGGGAACTGGGTGGAGGCGAAGGGGTAAGTCCCGGGGGTATCGAGGTCGAGCATGAAGGCTGCGCCGGGCGCCATCGGGCCAGAGCTCCAGAGCCCTTGGGTGCTAGCGATGGCGTGCGTGGTGGTGGAGCTGGCGTTGACCCATCGGATCGCCTCACCGCGGTAGACGGTGACCGAGGCGGGCGAGAAGGCGAAGTTGGTGATCGTGATGACCGGCGCACGGACAACGGTGCCGGTTGCGGTCGGCGAGCGATAGGTGGTCGGCGTCGCCGTCGCACTCGGTGTGGCGGCGGCGGTGGCCGATGCCGTGACGGTCGCCGTCGGCACACCCGAGGCGGTCGGGGCGGCGGTTGCGACGGCGGTCGGGGTAGCCGAGGCGGTGGCCGACGCGGTCGCTGATGGCGTGATCGAGGGGGTCGCGGTGAAGGTGGCGGTTGGGAAGGGGGTGACCGTGGCGTCAAGGACGGTGATGGTGCCGGTCATGGCGGGGTTGAGTTTGGAGCGGTACGTGTAGGTGCCCGGGGTGTCGATGTCCATGGCGAACGACTGCCCGGGGCGATGTCGCCGGAGTCCCACGTGCCGCCCAGGCTGGTGACGGAGTGGACAGAAAAGGCGGTGGTGTTCGTCCAGCGGATCGGTTCACGACGGTAGACGGTGATGGAGGCGGGCGAGAAGGCGAAGTTGGTGATCTGGACGAGCGGGTTGCGAACGACCGTCGGGGAGGCGGTCGGAATCCCGGTGGCGATCGCCGTCGCAGATGCAGTTGGAAGCCCAGTCGCGGTCGCGGTCGGTGAGGCAACCGGCGTGTTCGACGCGGTCGCCGAGGCGGTCAAGGTTGGCGCACCGGTCGGGACCGCGGTTGCAGTGGCGGTCGCGGTCGGGAGCGGCGTGACGGTCGCGTCGAGGACGGTGATCGTCCCGGTCATGCCGGCGAAGCCAAGCGAGGTGAACGGGTAGGTCCCGGCGACGGCGAAGTCGATGGCGCCGGTGCCACCCGGCGCAATGGCGCCCACCGACCACGCCCCGTTCGGCGCGCCGACGGTGTGGGTCGTGACCGAGGAGGCGTTTTGGAAGCGGACGACCTCGCCGCGGAAGACCGTGAGGTTCGCTGGCGAGAAGGCAAAGTTCGAGACGGTGACGACAGGTCCGCGCACGGCGGTCGCCGTCGCCGATGGCACGAGAGTCGCCGAGGCGGTTGCGGTACTTGAGGCGGTCGCTGTTGACGAAGGCTGTCCCGTCGCAGACGGAGTCGGTGAGAGGACCGGCGTGTT
>CAILQO010000103.1 GCA_903836285.1 uncultured Chloroflexota bacterium | reverse complement strand
GTAGACCGTGGGCCTGCGCGGCGGCACCGAAGCGCACGATGCCCGAAAGGCTGTCGTGGTCGGTGATGGCCAGGCCGCGCAAGCCCAAAGCGGCGGCGGTCTCGGCCATCGCCTCGGGGTCGCTTGCGCCATCGAGGAACGAGAAGTTGGTGTGGGCGTGTAGTTCCGCGTACTCCATCGGGCGCCTCTCCCTGCCGGGTCAGTCGTAGACGCCCTGCAGGAACCACGCGGGGGCACTGGGCGCACCGGGCGATGCGGGGGTCGCGCGGTCCCTATACAAAAGAAGGACGCGGCGGTCGCCGGTCTCGACCTGGAAGTAGTCGCGGCGCGGCGGGTCGGCGTCAACGAGGATGGTGGGGTCGACGAGGTGCCACGGGCCGGTGACGCGCCCGACGGCGACGGGGCCGCGCGCGACACCGCCGGGCGGCACGCTCAGGGCGTCCTCGTGGCCGGGGGCATCGGCGAGGCCCGGCGCGGCGAGGTCGAGGAAGAGGCGCTTGGCGGCGAGGCGGCGCAAGGTGACCGGGCGAGGCGGGTCGACCAACCAGCACGGGGCAGCGGCCTCGAGGCCGTGGCGCGTGGCGCCGGGTGGTGGCGTGGTGACGGCGGGCACGGACGCGAGTGAGGGGTGGAGGGCGACCACCGGCGGCCCCCACGTGCGCGCGTGTTCGGGGAGGCGCGCAGCGGGATCGGCCTCCGGCAGGCCACCCACGGCACCCTCGCCCCACCGGGCCTGCAACCGGGCGAGGGCGAGGCGGGCGGCGCGCACCTGCCGTTCGGGGTCACGCGGGGCGCGGGCCCACGCGGGGCGCGGGCCGGAGACGATGTGCAGCGCCATCTGGTTGGCAACCGGTGCGCCGATGCCGGCGGCTTCGACCTCGATGCCGACGACGCCGCGGCGACGATCGGCCATCGGCGAGTAGGTCGGATCACCGGGAACGGCCGGCACGTCGGCCCCGGCCTCAGGTGCGTCGGCAAGCAGGTGGTCGAGGCCCTCGACGTGCCACCGCAAGTGCGTGGCGAAGGCGTGGCCGGTGGCCGTCGGTTCGGCGAGACGTAACAGGGCCTCGCGCCGTTCGGGGGCCTCCTCGCCACGGCGCGGTGCAAGCAACCACGTGACGCGCAACGCCTCAACGGCGTACGGCGCCGGCGCCTCGGCCGTCACGACGCGGCGCAAGCGCTCAGATGTCTTGGGGCGGGCATCCTCCGTGGGACGCGTTGGCGCGTTGGCACGGACACGCGCGGCTTCAAGGGCGGCAACACGTCGACGCATCGCCACCATGCGTGTGCGTCGGGCGTCGTCATCAAGATTGTCGGACTCGTCAACATCGTCCCCGGATGCGCGCCAGACATGGTTGACGGAATCGTCAACCATGTCTGGGTGGATGACGACAATATCGAGGTCGTTCCCCGCGTCCGACAGGTCGTCATCGGGAGGCAACGGGTCGGGGGCGGTTGGGTCGAAGCCAGGGTAGGTCGCCCCCTCAGGGTCACGATCGGTATCGGCGCCGTCGGGGCGGCCGAGGGTGTGCAGGCGGGCGACGAGTTGGCCGGCAAGCGACCGCAGGATGAAGGTCAGGCGGTCGAGGTCGGTCTCCTCCCACTCGAAGGCGATGGCCACGCGCGCGGCGAGGGGTGCCGGAGGTGGGC
>CAILQO010000102.1 GCA_903836285.1 uncultured Chloroflexota bacterium | reverse complement strand
CGGCGTGACGCCACCCCGGCACGCGCAAGGACCAGTTGAAGCCGCGGTGCGTCGGATTCCTTGCGTGCCGGCGCCGCAGTCGTTCGCGTTCGATCAGGCCGCAGCGGTGCCCCATCGGGAGGGGGCGGTGCGACAGGACCGGGGCGTCTTGGGGTAGGGGCGGGCATTGTTCGTCCTCGGCCGGGGGCTACCGGCGCGCGCCGGGGACACGCCGCTTGTGGGTTCCAGTGGCCAGTATAGGAAAGCACACGCCGTCCCAAGGATCGCGACGCCGGCAACCGGCGGCGCGTTACCGGAAGACGGGGGACCGTCTGGTTACCATCGCGCGCCGGAACCGCAGCGCGAACCGGTGAGTGGTTGATGGTCTGGCAAGGGGGCGTGACGGTGGCGACAGGGGCAACCCGCATCCATATGGATCATGCCCGTGGTATCCAAGCGTTCGGCGCGTCGCACGGGAGCCATGCGCCCGCCATGGGGACGCGTGTCGTCGTCTCGGCACCTGGCCGCTGCGGCATCGTCGGGAACCCTACCGACATGTACGGCGGTAGCGTCGTCTCGTGTTCGGTGCCAATGCGGGCGTGGGTCCGGGTGGAGCCTTCTGACCGCCTGATCCTCGAGGCAGACGATGGTGCGGTCGAGATCCGAACCGCCGCCGACCTTGTGCACGCTGGGACGCATACCGACATCCTGCGTGCGGCGATCCGCCACCTCGGCCTCGCCTCGCTGCGGGCACACGTCACATGTTGGAGCGAACTTCCGTTCGGGGCAGGCATGTCCGGGTCGACCGCGATGATGGTCGCGGCGGTGCGTGCCCTGTCGACGTTCACCGGGGAGGTCCACGGGGCGTACGACCTTGCGGAACTTGCGCGTGACGCGGAGTTCCGCTCACTCGGGGTCACGTGTGGGTTCCAAGACCACTACATGGCTACCTTTGGCGGCGTCAACTCGATGGACTTTCGCGACAAGGAGTTTGATCGCCCACCAGACTCGCTGGTCTTTGCCACGGTCGAGCCCTTAGGTGCGGCGCTTGGGCACCTGGCGCGCCTACCTTTCGTGCTCGCCAACACGGGGGTCGCCCACCACTCCGGGGCGGTCCATCGGCCGATCCGCGAACGGTGGCTCGAGGGCGACCTGGAGGTGAGGTCAGCGTATGTCCGAATCGGCGAAATTGCGCGTGAGGGCAAGCGTGCGCTCCTTGTTGGGGCTTGGGAGCGCCTCGGCGCGCTGATGAACGAAAATCACGACATCCAGCGGCGCCTCGGCGGTTCGGGTCCCTCGAATGAGGCGCTCATCAGCGCCGCGCTTGGCGCGGGCGCACTTGGGGCCAAGCTCGCGGGTGCGGGCCAAGGCGGAACGATCATCGCGCTGCATCCGGACCCGGATCGGCTGGGTGATGCCCTGATGGCCGCCGGGGCACGACGCCTGTTCACGCCAACCCCGGTCGAAGGGGTGCGGTACGAGCGCGCCGACGGCTGAGAGGGCCCATCCGTAGACTGGCAACTGGCGCTTGAGGCGAGTGCCTTGGCACGTCCAAGCCTGACACGACTGGCGCCGACGCCGGCGAAGCGTCCGACTAGGACGGGTGCTGGCGCGCGAGACGGGAGTTCGATCGGTGCGGGATGCCTGGCGACACCTCCGCGCCTCGCTTGGCGAGTACTACTACGAGCTGCCGCGAATGGTTGCGGTCAGTCTGGTGTGGTTCATCCTGTGCGTGCCGGCAATCTGGGTCGGGTTCCGGGCGTGGGTCTTCCTCGGGCCGGACGAGGGGCTTGAGGTCGGTATCGACTCGGTACCTGCGGTGGCGTTCGCGGTCCAGGCCACCGTTTTCGGTCTGCTGTCCCTCGTGATCGCGGGGCCGGCAACAGCGGGACTCCATGCCGCGGTCGCGCCGCTCGCCCACGGTGAACTCTTCGAGATCGGGCGATTTGTCCGGGGTGCCCGGCACCACTTCCGCCGTGCCTGGCTGCTGCTGACGCTCGACGTGCTGGTTGGCACCGTCCTCGCGTTGAACGTCTGGTTTTACTGGCACACCGAGGTGCCCGGCGCGTGGCTGCTCTCGATCCTCTTCGGCTATGCACTGCTGGCATGGGCGGCGCTCCAGCCGTACCTCTTCCCATTGATGATCGAACTCGACCAAGGCATCTGGCTGGTCGTGCGGAACGCGGCGTTCATCGCGGTTGACAACGTCGGCCTGACGATTGGCCTCCTCATCGTTAATGCCGTGCTTGTCGCCGTGTCGCTGCCCCTTGGGGCGATCCTGGTGCCGTTCGCGTTGCCGGCAGTGCTGGCAAATATCCACTTGCGATCGGTGGTGACGGTCATTGGCCGGTACCGTGATCAGGGTCGCATCCTGCCTCGTGCGGGTGAGGCGGAGCCTGCGGCCCCGGCCACTCCCCCCTCTCCGGCGCTGCCGGTGCGCGACGCAGCCGACGCAATGGGATTGGGCGGACGCCCGCGCCGTATCCGTGATCGAGATGACGGTGGTGACGCCGGTGCGTGACGGCAGGCGGCTTTCGGCCTCGCGTCACCGTTCTCTAGCAGGCTGCCGTGTCCTACCATGTGACGAGGGCATGCGTGGCCTCCGTTGAGCTCCACGACGTCCGCGTGACGGTCGACGGTCGCAACCTTCTCGACGGAGCGACCTTGCACATCGGCGATGGCGAGTCCGTGGCCGTGCTCGGGCCTTCGGGGTGCGGTAAGACCACGCTGCTGCGCGCCGTCGCGGGGCTTCAGCCAGTGTCCGGGGGGACCGTCTGGTTCGATGGCGTCGACACAACGAACCTCGAACCGGCCGGGCGGGGTGTCGGCATGGTCTTCCAGAACTACGCACTGTACCCACACATGCAATCTCGAGGAATACTTGGGTTCTACTACCGGCTTCGAGGTCGCGATGCGGAGGTCGGGGAGCGGGTCGAGGGTGTTTGCGAGATCATGGGCGCGGACTTCGCTGGCCTGCTCGGCAGGAAGCCGTCCCAACTCTCTGGTGGGCAACGGCAGCGGGTTGCGATCGGTCGGTGCATCATCCGCGAACCGCGGGTCTTCCTGTTCGACGAACCATTGTCTGCGCTCGACGCCCGCCTGCGAACCCAGACCCGAGTGGAGATCAAGCGTCTGCTGCGGCGGTTTGGGGTAACGGCGCTCTACGTGAGCCATGACCAGATTGAGGCGATGGCTATCGGCGACCGGATTGCGGTGATGCGCGCGGGTCGGATCGTCCAGGTCGGACCCTCACGTGACCTGCGTACCCGGCCACTTAACACGTTTGTGGCGACCTTCCTTGGCACGCCTGCGATGTGCCTCGCGGCTGGGATTGTGGAGGCAGGTGCCATTCGGATCGTCGGCGCTGCACCTGATCCGGATGGCACCGCGCCGGCGGCGCTCGGAGACGTGGCGATCGTCGGGTCGCCTGAGGTGGTGCGGCTGCCGATCACGATGCAGCCTCCGCTCGCCCCCGGCACGCAGGTGATCCTTGGGTGGCGGGCGGACGCCGTGGGGCTTGGCGGGCCGAGGTCATCGGCACCCTCGGCGGTGGTCATGGCGATCGAACCGGTGGTGGCTGACCGACAGCTCTTGGTGACCGCCGAGATCGTCGTGGCCGGGGTTGATGGCCGCCCCGCGACCCTTACGGTCAGGGTCCGCGCAGGCTTGGACGACGGGATCCGCGTCGGCGAGCGTGTAAGACTGACCTTCGACGTGGAGGCGACCCACGCATTCGATGCAAACGGGGATCGCCTCGATGCGGTGCTATACTCGACGTGATTGCACGTCCGCCGGAGCTGAACGCCATCGAAGGCCGGAAGCGGGGTTCCCCCGCTTTTCGTGTTTCTGGGGATTGGCGTTTTGCGCCCGCCTGGCGGTGATGGAACCGCGGGTATTCGACGCGGACGACGGAGGGGCTACGTGCGCAGTGACTTTGCCGCATCCCTCGCCCAGTTGACCGCTGAGAAGGGCCTCGGTCGCGACGACCTGATGGTGATGGTCGAGGCCGCGATTGCCTCGGCATACAAGAAGGACTTTGGCGTACCCGAGGATCGCAACATCTCCGTCCGCATGGATCCGCAGCTTGGTTCCGCGCGCGTGTACGAGGTCTACGCCGTCGTCGAGACCGTTGAGGATCCGACGGCCGAGATTTCCTTGGCGGACGCGCAGGCGATCCGCTCGAGTGCGCGCATTGGCGCGACGATCGAGAAGGAAGTCACTCCGCCCAACTTCGGGCGGATCGGCGCCCAGACTGCCAAGCAAGTGATTGTCCAGAAGATCCGCGACGCCGAGCGGGACAAGGTCTACGCTGAGTTCATCGATCGCGAAGGTGACATCGTCTCCGGGGTGGTGCGCCGCACCGACGCCCGTGGCTCAATCCTGGAGATGGGTTCGGGTGGGAAGGCTGAGGCGTTGCTGCCGCTCCCCGAGCAGGTCCGGTCAGAGCACCATCGCATGGGGCAACGGATCCGCGTCTACTTGCTCGAGGTGAACCGCGCATTAAAGGGGCCGATGTTGATCGTCAGCCGGGCGCACCGCAACTTTGTGCGTCGCCTGATGGAACTTGAGGTGCCGGAGATCTACAACGGCATGATCGAAATCAAGTCGATTGCGCGCGAGGAGGGCATCCGTTCCAAGGTTGCAGTTGCCGCCCGCAACTCGGCGATGGATCCGGTCGGAGCGTGCGTCGGTCAGCGTGGTCAGCGCATCCAGAACGTTGTGAACGAGCTTGGAGGCGAGCGCATCGACATCATCCGGTGGGATGAGGATGCCACCAAGTTCGTGGCGAGTGCGTTAAGCCCAGCTCGTGTCACTGAAGTGACGATTGACGACACGACCAGGACGGCGAAGGTGGTCGTTCCGGACAACCAGTTGTCGCTTGCCATCGGCAAGGAGGGCCTGAACGCCCGCCTCGCGGCGAAGCTCACTGGCTGGCGAGTCGACATTCGGGGCGATGGGTCCTCGGTCGTCGAGGAAGGTACGCCGGAGACGTACTCGGCCGCTTCGGAACGTGACGGCGACGGCGTGACCGGGGAGGCCTCCCCCGAGGTTTAGTGCCGGTCGTGCGTCAGCGACGGCGGTAGGATTGCTGGATGGCTGCAAGCGACGTGCCCGGAGGCGCGCCGAAGTCGCCGCCGGGCCAAGCGGCTCGAGGGAACTCGGGGCGCAATCGCGGCCGGGCTACCCCACGACCGAAGCGCATCCCCGAACGCACCTGTGTCGCGTGCCGTCAGGTGGCTGGCAAGCGAACCTTGGTGCGTGTGGTGCGCACCGTGGCTGGTGGGGTCGAGGTGGACCTGACGGGTCGCAAGAACGGCAGGGGTGCGTACTTGCACGCGGACCCGGCGTGCTGGGACGTCGCCCTTCGTCGAGGGTCACTCAATGCCGCGTTGAAGGTGACCGTCGGGGAGGCGGACTTAGCGGCGATACGCGCATACCGGAACGAGCTTGCAGGCACGGCCCCCGCCACCGTGGCGGAATTGCCTCGAACTGACAGCAACGATCACGCCGAAGACGCCCCTACGGCGACCATTGAATGACAGGAAAGCGGTAACGATGAGCAGGTTCCGAGGCGGTGGTTCGCGCCCGCGCCCGCGCCCCGGTGGGGCGCGCGGCGGGGCACGGGGGCGTGGTCGGCCCAGCGGTCCAGGTGGCTTCTTCGGCCCCCGCGAGACCGGCCCGGTCGGGCCGAAGGTCGTGGAGCTGCCCCCGACGATCTCCGTGATGGACCTCGCGACACGACTGAACACGCCACCGGCGCAGGTGATCAAGGCCCTCCTTCAGAAGGGCGTGTCGTCGACCATCAACAACCTTCTTGAGTACGACGCCAGTAGCTCGATTGCCGAGGCGCTCGGGTTCAGCGTCTCCCGCGAGGGCGAGGTCGTCATCGATGTCTCCGCGGCGGCAGCGAAGCACGCCGAGGACTCCGTTGACCACTTCGGCGAAGAGGCAAACCTTGTCCCTCGCCCGCCGGTCGTCACAATCATGGGCCATGTCGACCACGGCAAGACGTCCCTCCTGGATGCGTTGCGCGAGGCGCGCGTCGCCGAGGGTGAGGCGGGTGGGATCACGCAGCACATTGGCGCGTATCAGGTTGAGCAGGCGGGACGCCTGATCACTTTCATTGACACGCCAGGGCACGCCGCCTTCACCGCGATGCGTGCCCGTGGTGCCCGCGTCACCGACATCGCGATCATCGTGGTGGCGGCCGACGATGGCGTCATGCCGCAAACGATCGAGTCAATTCAGCATGCCCGCGCCGCGCAGGTGCCGTTCATCATCGCGATTAATAAGATTGACCGAGCGAACGCCCGCCCCGATCGTGTCCGCCAAATGCTTGCGGACAACGGCGTTTTGGTCGCCGGATGG
>CAILQO010000101.1 GCA_903836285.1 uncultured Chloroflexota bacterium | reverse complement strand
GTGGTCGGCCCGCGCCCGGAGCGCCCAGAGCTCGTCGATCGCCTCGAAGCGGCGGTGCCGTTCTACCGCGTGCGCCTGGCGGTGCTGCCGGGCCTCACCGGGTGGGCACAGGTCCGTGCGCCGTACGCGGCGTCAGAGGCAGAGACACTTGTCAAGTTCGAGTACGACTTGTACTACTTACGCCACCAGTCGCTCTATCTTGACCTGCTCATCATGGTCAAGACTCTCGGCGTGGTCGCGCGCTTCCGAGGGCGGTAGGCGACCGCACGTCTCGTCCCGTGAGGGGTAGGCTTCGGTCGGAGATGTGCCATGGCGTGGATCGAGCTGGCTGACCTTCAGGCACGCCTACGCGGCGTGGAATGGGATGACCTTGAGGTCAAGCTAGCCGCGACGGGCGTGCCTTCCAGTGCGTATGCCTCCGTCTCGGCGTTTGCGAACACGAACGGTGGCTGCGTCGTGTTCGGCGCCCGGGACGTGGATGGGCGTTTCGAAGTGGTCGGCGTGGCCGACGCAGACGCCATCCAGAACGATTTTGTCTCGACGTGCCGCAGCTCGGGGAAGTTCTCGACGCCGATCGACGTCCGCACGGCGTGGCTCGAGATCGACGGCAAGATTGTCTTGGCGTTTGCCGTGCCGTCGGCAGGCCGCCACGATCGGCCGGTCCGCGTCCGCGAAGACCGTTCTTGGTACGCGTACGTACGCGTGGCGGGCGGAGACTACCGATGTTCGCCACGGGAGGAGGCGCGTTTCCTGCGCGACGCCGACGCGACGCCGTTCGACACTGTCGTCGAGGTCGGCACAGACGTGGCCATGCTCGACCATCAGTCACTCCGCTGGTTGCGGGGGGCGGTCACGCGGCGTCGAAGTACCTTGGATGACGTCGACGGCCCTCCAATTGGGTGGTTGGAGCGCTTCGGCCTTGCGCGTGACGGGCAGTTGACCCGCGCCGCCATCCTGCTGTGCGGCACGGAGGCGTTGCGCCTTCGGGTGAAGCCGACCCCAATCGTCGACGTGCGCGTGTATGCCGCACGGTCCGACGACCCGGTGCCGGCGACCCAATGGGTAGACCGCCTCGTGTGCGATGGCAATGTGGTGCAGGCGTTGGCCGAGGCGCTTGGACGCCTTGAGCGCCTCGTTCCGAACCCCTTTGCGCTTGAGGCCGACGGCGTGACCCGGCGCGCGCACGGCCCACACCTGCCAGTGTTGCGCGAGGCGCTCGTCAATTTGCTCACCCATCAGGATTACGGTGACGGTGCACGCGTCGCGACCGTCAAGTGGTTTCACGACCGTGTCGTGTTCGACAACCCGGGCGACTCGCTGCTCGCCCCGTCGGAGATGCGCTACGGAGGAACGAGCGCGTCACGCAATCAGCTGATTCAGCGGATGATGCGCCTGTCTGGCCACGCCGAACAGGCCGGTCTGGGACTCCCGACGATGCGGAGCCAATGGGCGATGCTCGAAGGCGCGTCGCCGGACGTTTCGAGCGACACGGCCACCAAGTGGTACCGGGTTGCGTTCCCGTTCCGTGTCAATGGTGGCGCGACATTCGGTGCGCCGCCGCTCGCTTCAGGGGTTCTGCGGGAAGTCACACCCGAAGTTACCCCCGAAGTCACCCCCGAAG
>CAILQO010000100.1 GCA_903836285.1 uncultured Chloroflexota bacterium | reverse complement strand
GACAATCGGCAGGCCGAAGGCGGCGGTCTTGCCGGTCCCGGTCTGGGCTTGGCCGACGATGTCGCCGCCGCCGAGCAGGATCGGCACGCACCTCGCCTGGATTGGAGTCGGACTGCGGTACCCCGCCTCCCAAACCGCACGGGTGATCGGTTCGGTCAGGTCGATTTCGCCGAACCGCCATCCTGCAGGCATGGCGTCTGCAGTGCTGGGGGCGCAGGCCGGCGAAGCGAGTTGGGTCGGGGCCGACACCGTTTCCAAGGGTGCACGGGAGAACGTTAGGGGTCGAACCGGTAAGTTAGGCCGTGTTTCGGGTCGCGGGCTGGTCAGGACGACCGTGGGGGCCTCAACGACCGTGACCGGTAACGCCCACCGCGCGGCTGGTGCACGACCAACCGGAGGCCGTTGGCGCCATGGGTCACCGGTGTGGCGTGTCAGGCACGCGAAGGTCGATGCGGCAGCGGCTGTTGCCGGTAGGGAGGAAGTCAATCGGGGTCGGGAGGCACGACTTCTGGAAAATGTGGTCACAAGCGGCTCCGGCATGGGGTCGTAAACGCCATGCGAGGCGGCACGAAAGCCGCCGGACAACGCCGACTGCCAGTGCGCGGACAACGTGTCCACCGCGTGGCAAGCCCCAAATCGGATCTCGACGGGCCGAGTCGGGAACGGGCGACGCGCCGAATCAACGGTGGCGCAGGGCCTGCACGGGGTCGCCTCAGCGCCGATGCGCCGGTGTCAATGGGTGGTACCGCTGTGCAGTGCCGGAGGCGCGCTTGGCCCGCCTCCCGGTTCGCCGTTCCCGACGCAGCGAAACCCGTCTCGTTCGTCGAAGGAACGCGGCGCGCAGGGACGCGCCAATGGTAGCAGCCCACGGCACGTTTCCGGATCAGGGTCAGTCGTCGTCACCCCCGGAAGCCGGCGGATGCACCCACCCCGATAGCTCGTCGAGGGCACGGTGGAAGGCGAGGCCAATGGCAATGGCTCGCACCATTGGCGTGGCACGCCCGGCAAGCAGGCTGAGGACGAAGGTGGCGCCGATTGCCGCGAAGGAATGCAATTCGCGATAGCGCTGGACCTCAAGCGTGGGCCACCGCGGATGCAGGTTCCAGCCAAATGGCGAGCGGTACGCCGCCCGGTGAAAGGCGTACGCCCGCCGGATCGACAGGTCACCCGTGTGCCATACATACGAGAGGTAGTGATCGCCGTCCACCAGGACACCGCCGACAAGCAATCCGGCAATGGCAGCAGATGTCCACCCTCGGGCCCGTAGGGGCAGCGCGAGGGCAACTGTTGCGAGGAGGTGATGCGGAGGAAGCATGGTCGAGGGTAGCGCCACGCAGAGACGAAGTGACGCGATGCTGACCTTCGCTTAGCGGGCCGTTAGCAGTGCTCGCCGATACTTTTATTGCGCCTCGGCGCAGGATGGCGTCAGCCGGGTGGAGGGAGACCTGTTCGTGCGATCGCTGTGGCAACGCATCCCACTCGCCGGGCGCCTGAGCCTCGACGCGGCGATGCTTCTTTCGATGGCGGTCCTGATCGACCCTCGTGCATCCGGCATCGCCATTCACGAGTGGCTTGGAATCATCATCGCACCAGTAATCGTGTTCCACCTCACCCTAAACTGGGGGTGGGTGGTGGCGACAACCAAGAAGCTCCTTGGGCGACTGCCGACCGAGACCCGCCTCAACCAAGTCCTGGACCTCGTGCTGTTTGCGACCATGGCAATCGCCATCTGGTCCGGGGTGGAAATATCGGAGTCCGCCCTTCCAGCGATGGGCTTCCCGGAACGAGTGTCGTTCAGCTGGCGCGAGATCCATGAGGTCTCGTCAAACCTCTCGATGGTTTTGGTCGGCGCTCACGCGGCGCTGCACTGGAAGTGGGTCGTGCGCACGACCCGACGGCTCGTCGGACTGCCGAACCGGCGTCCGCCGGTGCCGGCAACCGTTTCGGCCGATGCAGGGACCCCGTAGCAATGAACCTGTTCTGGCGGTGGCTCGTGCCCCCAGTGGTCCTAGTGACGGTCGGCATCGGCATCGTGGTCGCGTTCTCCTACGCGACAATCGGTGGTCCACCTCGATTCATGGGTGGTGTGCCGTTGGGCGCCCCCCAGATGCGCGGCGCTCCGATTGGAACCGTTCAGGGTGGCGACCCGGCGCGCAGCGCTGCGCGCGGGCGCGATAGCCGAGAGCGGCGCGACGGTCGCGACGGGCACGAACGCATGGGAAGCGAGGGGCCGGGCGGGGTCGGGCCAATCGTCGGCAAGTCCCTGCTCCTGATCGGCCTACCGATGCTCATCACGTTCGGCGCCTCTTGGTACCTGTTCCGGAGCTCAGGCGCCTCACCCGAGATGACCACCGTCGGAGAGGTGCCCGTCGAGGAATAGCCCGGCGCCAACGGGCCGCCGCACTCGGACGCTCGAACGATTGGCAGCCGTCACCAGTCGGCGACCGACCCGTCCTCGTGCAGCGGGGTCGCGATCACCTTGGCGACCGCTGGCATCGCGCGTACGACGTCGAGGTCAAGTTCGACACCGATGCCCGGCGCGTCCGGCACGCGCAAGTAGCCTCCCTCTCGCACTAGGGGGCGCTTGACGATGGTGGACTTCGGCGGACGATCCTCGCCGGTGTACTCCTGCAACGCAAAGTTTGGGATGCAGACGTCCAGTTGCACGCACGCCGCTGTGCTTACCGGTGAGAGAGGGTTGTGCGGGATCACGCCCACATGAAACGCTTCCGCGAGGGCGGCGATCTTCTTGGCATGGGTCAGTCCACCGACGAGGCAGACATCTGGGCGCACAAACCGGCATCCGCCCGCGGCGAGGAGTTCGTTGAACTCCCAGATCGTGTGCAGGCGTTCGCCCGTCGCGATCGGCACCGGCACCGATCGCTGCAGGTCGCCCATGCGTTGCACGCTGTCCGGCACGATCGGGTCTTCGAGGAAGTACGGACGAAAGCGCGCCAACTCGTGGGCGAGGCCGGCGGCATGGTGCGGATCGAGGCGCCGGTGGATCTCAACGCATAGGTCCACCGCATTCCCAACCGTATCGCGCACGGCGGCGACGCGGTCAATCATGGCCTGAATAAGGTCGGCATACCGCATCTCGGGATAGTTCGCCGGGAACGGCGTGAACCGCACCGCGGTGAAGCCATCGCGAACGGCCGCGGCGGCATCGGCGGCCAACTCATCAGGCCCCT
This sequence comes from uncultured Chloroflexota bacterium, assembly GCA_903836285.1. GTDB lineage: Bacteria > Chloroflexota > UBA11872 > UBA12225 > UBA12225 > CAILQO01. The sequence goes on along the minus strand of CAILQO010000100.1, from coordinate 516 downwards.
CTCCTCCAACGTGCATATACAACCGCACGCGGTCACGGCACTTGCCGCCCAGAAGTTGCCAAACCGGTGCGCCGAAGTGCTTCCCCGCGATGTCCCACAGGGCGATGTCGATGGCGCTCAGGGCACTTCCGATCACCGCGCCACGGAAGTGGGAGTTTCGGTACAAGAATTGCCAATGGTGTTCTATCTGCAGTGGGTCCTTGCCGATGAGGTACGAACGCCACGCCTGCAACACGCCGCCGACCGCCTCCGGGTAGCCGTGAATTCCGCCTTCACCTAAGCCGACGGTGCCGTCCTCGCAATGCACGAGGACGTACACCCACCGGCCCGCTTGGAACCACTCCACCTCTTCAATACGCACGAACGTCTCCTCGGTCGGCCAGTGGATCGGGACGCCCGACTAGGCCTCCGGGCGCCGATCGACTTCAAGGACGCCGCCCTTGATGACGACGTGGATCCGTGAACGGTCGGCGAGGATGCCGATATCGGCAAGCGGGTCACCATCAACAAGGATTG
>CAILQO010000099.1 GCA_903836285.1 uncultured Chloroflexota bacterium | reverse complement strand
CGCTCGTCGACGGCCAGGAACATGGGAACATTCCGTCGACTCGTCTGAAATGGCCTTCAAGATCGCCGGGTCGTTGGCGTTCCAGAAAGGCATCGAAAGCGCCGGTGCGATTCTTCTCGAACCGGTCATGAAGGTCGCCATCACCGTGCCAGACGGCAATACCGGCGACATCATGAGCGACCTGTCAACCAAGCGCGGGCGTGTGATGGGCATGAACCCGAACGGCGACTCGACGACCACCATCGACGCTGAGGTGCCAATGAGCGAGGTCGTCCGGTACGCCACAAGCCTCCGGTCGATCACGCAAGGGCGAGGAAGCTTTTCGTACGAATTTGGCCACTACGAGGAGATGCCGGCCATCGTCGCCCAGAAGGTCATCGAAGACGCCAAGACAAAGTCCGACAAGCACTAGCCACGAAGGGGGCGCCCTCAACGGCGCGTTGACGCCGGCGATGGTGCCCCCGTACCCTTACGCAAGCAATGGTCACCCTGAGTACTACACACACCACCGCAGACGTGCGCCGCGGCGTGTGCCTCACTGCGGGCGGCTATTCGTACCGAATCCCGGTGTGACGCGACCGCCGCGAGGCGAACGCACGCACCGGGCAGGGCAGAGGATTGGTCCTCTGCCTTTTTTGTTGCCCTTCGGGGTAGCCCACACCCGTGCCCCGGCAGCGAACCCCGGTGAGGACACGCAACCATGACGACCGCGACGACTGCACAGACGCCTCGACCCGGCAGCCAGACCACCACCGGCGCCGCCTACGAGACTTTGCGGGAGCGCGGCTTCTTATACCAATGCTCAGATGAAGCCGGACTTGCCGAGGCACTCGCCCACGGTCCGGTCACCTACTACGTCGGCTTCGACCCGACCGCCCCGTCGCTACACATCGGTCACCTCCTACCAGTCATGGCGATGGCGCACCTCCAACGCGCCGGCCACCGACCGATCGCCCTCGTCGGCGGCGGCACGACCATGGTCGGCGACCCAACCGGGCGCACGAGTGCCAGACCAATCCTCACCCGCGACGAGATCGAGGCAAACGCCACCCACATCCGCGGCCAGTTGTCGCACTTCCTCGACCTGTCACCGGGTAATGGGTTCTTGGTCGACAACGCCGAGTGGCTGTTGCCCCTGAACTACATCGCCTTCCTGCGCGACTACGGCCGCCACTTCTCCGTGAACGAAATGTTGCGCGCGGACGCCTACAAGGCGCGCCTTGAGACTGGCCTGTCGTTCCTTGAGTTCAACTACATGTTGCTCCAGGCATACGACTTCCTCGAGGCCTTCCGACGCCACGGGTGCACCCTGCAACTCGGCGGGAGCGACCAGTGGTCGAACATCCTTGCCGGCGCCGACCTGATCAGGCGCGTCGAGGCGCGCCCGGCCTTCGCCCTCACCACGCCACTTTTGCTTACCCAGTCGGGCGAGAAGATGGGCAAGACCGCCGGCGGCGAACGGGTGTGGCTTGATCGCGCCCAGACGTCGCCGTACGCCTACTACCAGTTCTGGGTGAACTGCGACGACGCCGACGTTGAGCGCCTGTTGCGGTTCTTCACCTACCTGCCCCTCGACGAGATTCGCGACCTCGTGGCGACGACTGGCGAGGGCCTGCGTGAGGCGAAGCGTCGTTTGGCGTTCGAGGCGACCACCCTCCTTCACGGGCAGGCGGACGCCGAGGCCGCTCGTGACGCCGCGCGCGCCCTGTTCGGTGGTGCGGACGGTGGGCAAGCCTCGCTCGACGTGCTTGCCCATGCCGAGTCGATCCCGACGGTCCCCCTCGACGCGTCGCAACTCCAAGCCGGACTCGGCATCCTCGATGCGTTGCTCCTCGCCGGCCTTGCCGACTCAAAGGGCGCGGCGCGGCGCCTCGTCGAAGGTGGCGGAGCAGCGGTCAATGAGGCGCGCGCCGAACTCGCTACCGTCCTCGGGCCAAACGATTTGCACAACGGCGTCATCATCGTCCGCGCCGGGAAGAAGCGGTACGTCCGACTCGCCATCGGCGGGTAGCCAACCGGCGGGGAACCGATCCGGCCAAGATCCGCGGGGGCATCGACCCCGCGGATTTCGGCCTCAAGTGAGGGGACGTATGGACGCCATCTTTGCTATCGACAAGCCGGTCGGGCCGACCTCGCATGACGTCGTCGCGCGCATCCGTCGCGCGGCGCGCCTGCGCCGGGTGGGACACGCAGGCACCCTCGATCCATTGGCGTCCGGGGTCCTCGTCGTCGCTCTCGGCAATGCCACTCGACTTGTCGAGTACCTCACTGCCGACGACAAGGCGTACCGCGCCGTGATCGACTTCGGTTCCGAGACGGCAACCGACGACGCCGAAGGCGACGTCACGCGCACTGGGCCTGTCGACCACCTCGATGCCACCGCGATCACCGCGGCACTGGACGTGTTTCGCGGGACGATTACCCAAGTGCCGCCGTCGTACTCCGCCATCAGCGTCGGCGGTGAGCGCCTGCACGCCTTGGCGCGCCGCGGCGTTGCCGTCGAAGCCCCACCGCGGCAGGTCACCATCGACGCCATCGACCTCATCGCATGGGAGGCACCACGCGCCACCATCGACATCGCGTGCGGAAAGGGAACGTACGTGCGGAGCATCGCCCGCGACCTCGGAGTCGCCGTTGGCAGCGCCGCGCACCTTGCGGGCCTTCGCCGCACCCGGTCAGGCACGTTCCGCATCGAAGACGCCCCCGCCCTGGACGTCGTTGAAGGCGCCCTGCGGGATGGCACTTGGCCGGCACTCGCCGTCGATCCGGCAACCGCACTGCCACGTCTCCCTGCGGTCCGCCTCGCCGCCGGTCAACTGCGCGACGTCGCCGCCGGTCGCCCGATTGAGGCGACGATCACGACTGCCGGAAGCCCAAGCCCGCCGGGCGACGGCCCCAACGACTTGGTGGGCGGGTCGTACACAGTGCACGCCCGTGCCATCGCCCCCGACGGGCGCCTCGTGGCGATCCTGCGCCGGGCCGCGCCAAACCTGTGGCATCCAGAGAAGGTGCTTGCCGCCGCGACCGCGGAATAGCCATGCCCTGACGTGGCAGGGCCGGGGCCGGTACAACCTGCCCGCACGGAGCGCCGCACGATCCGCCACCATGGACGACGCCACCCCACCGTCAACCGCACGCCCCGCCCGGACCATAGATGCCCGGGCGTCCGCACCACCGCCATCCGTCATCACCGACGCGGTGATCACCATCGGCAACTTTGATGGCGTGCATCGAGGGCACCAGTCGCTCGTGAAAAGGGCACGCGCCGAGGCTGACGCCATGGGCATCGCCTGCGCGGTCGTCACCTTCGACCCGCATCCACGTCACGTGCTGCGCCCGGACCATCCCGTGCGACTCATCGCCACCGTCGAGGAACGTGCGTCGTGGCTGGCGACCGCCGGCGCCGACCCGGTCATCATCTTGCCGTTCGACGACACCACGCGCGGGCAATCGCCCGCCGAGTTTGTGGACGCCTTGGGGCGCTACGTCCGGATCCGGGCCATCGTCCACGGCCCAGGCTTTGCCCTCGGGCGCGGACGCGTCGGCACTCCGGAAGCGCTCGCCCGTATTGGGGATGCCGTCGGGTTCTCCATGGTCGCGGTCGACCCGGAAGCGTCAACCAACGGCGTCGTGAGCAGCAGCGCGATCCGCGAGGCAATCGGGAGGGGTGATATTGAGGCCGCCGCCCGCGACTTGGCCAGATGGCCGACCTATATGGGCACCGTCGTGCCCGGGAACCGAGTCGGCCGGGCGATCGGCTTCCCGACCGCAAATCTTGAGCCACCCGTTGCCCGGGCGACGCCCGGTGACGGCGTCTATGCCGCATGGGTCGAGCGGTGGCCACTCGGGGAGCACGCGCGCTTCTACCTCGCGGCGGTCAGTGTCGGCGACCGCCCGACGTTCGCGGGCACCATCCGACTCGTCGAGGCCTACCTGCTCGACTTCGATGGTGACCTCTACGGGGAAACGCTACGGCTGCACGTCGTCGCCCGTGTCCGGGGTCAGGAACGCTTCTCGTCGGTCGACGCGTTGGTCGCCCAGATGCATCGTGACGTGGAGCGATGCCGCGAGATCCTCGCAGGGAACCCCCCGAGCGGCATCCCCAAGTAGTCGCGCCCGGGGCGTCACGGCGTGACAACGCGAAATGGATTACCGAGCACGAGGCCGCTTCCGCATCGGCAGACCGAGCGGCGCGATTGGCGGGCGTCGGCGTGGCATCACCACCTGCGTCGGCGGGCCAGGGTCCACGGCTGTGGGCGCGCGCACTTCGTCGTCACCCTCAAACGACCCGTCGTCAACGTCCGAATCGTCGTCGAGATCGATTACCTCGACCTCCACCCGGGGGCTCAGGCGCCGATTGCCATCAAGTGATCGCGCCTCTGGCGTGTCGCCGTCTTTCTCGGTGCCCGACGGTTTGGACGCATCGGTCTCAGCAGGCGGGATCACCAGCGAGTTCAGGAGGGCGATCACCCGGTCGCCTCGCTCGATGCTCCGATCGATTGCCCAAAGGACCTCGGGCACCTGCCGAATCCGCAGTTCACTCGCGAGGCGCCGCCGGACGTAGCCGCTCGATCGCTCAAGTGCGCGCATCGTCGCCGTCCGGGTAGCCTCATCACCCATTGCCGAGACATGGATCCGCGCGGTGCTGACGTCGGCGGAAACCTCGACCCGAGTGATGGACACGATCTCGGCGATGCCGGGGTCGCGCAACTCTTGCGCGACCACTTGGCTCACGATCTGCTCGATCAGTGACGCCAACCGCTCGCGACGCCGCAGGTCTGCCATCGCGCGACTCCGTACACAACCCCTCCCCTTCTCCTGGACCTTGGACCGAAGTCTAAGGCCACGGAACCGGGGAGGGGTGAAGGGTGAGATCGAGCTCTAGACGCGTTCGCGCCCAAAGATCTCGACGATGTCGCCAACGCGCGGATCCGGCACGTTCTCAAGGCCGAGACCGCACTCGTAGCCGGAGGCAACTTCGCGGACGTCATCCTTGAAGCGGCGAAGGGACCCGATCCGCGTGGTGTAGACGACCTCGCCTGCCCGAAGCACGCGGGCGTTCGCCCCACGCCGGATGATCCCGTCGCGAACCATCGTGCCGACAATCGCCTCGCCGCGCCCGCTGCGGAAGACCGCCCGGACCTCGGCATGGCCGTAGACGACTTCGCGGAACGTCGGCTCAATGAGGCCGCGCAACGCCGTCTCCAACTCATCGAGCAAGTTGTAGATGATCTGGTAGTTGCGGATTTCAACGCCTTGCGAGTCCGCGAAGGTCACGACGTTCGCCGGCGTGCGCACGTTGAAAGCGACGATAATCGCCTTCGACGCAACCGCGAGGTTCACATCGGTGTCGGTCGGCGCGCCAACGGCGTCGTACAAGACCCGCAAGGTCGTCCCCTGAACCGACGCACCCAATTTCTCAAGTGCTCCACGGATCGCCTCGACCGAGCCCTGCACGTCCGCCTTCAGGATGACGTTGAGTTCCTTCACCTCGCCAAGCGAGATGCCGGCAAGAATTTCGTCGAGCGAAAGGCGCTTGTCTTTCTGCTCGGTCTCGGCGTCCTTGCGCTCCTTGATGACGGCGCGCATCGACGCCTCATCCGGCATGACGACGAAGCGGTCGCCGGCGGACGGTACGTCGTCGAGGCCGGTAATCTCGACCGGCGTCGACGGAGGGGCTTCCTTGAGGCGGTTGCCCCGGTAATCCGTCATCGCACGGACGCGCCCGCCCGTCTTATCGACAAGCACCCAGTCGCCGGCACGGAGGGTGCCGTTCGCGACCAGCACCGTCGAGACTGCCCCACGGCTCCTGTCGACACGCGCCTCAATGATCGTCCCACTCGCCGGCGCGTCTGGGTCGGCCACCGGTTCCGTCACGTCGGTGACGAGGAGGATCATCTCAAGGAGGTCATCGAGACCCAACTTCTGGAGGGCCGACACCTCAACAGTCTCAACCTCGCCACCCCATCCGGCGACCAGAACGCCGTTGTCGGCAAGCATCTGGCGAACGCGGTCTGGTCGCGCATTGGCGCGGTCAATCTTGTTGATCGCGATGATGAACGGAACTTGGGCGGCGCGCGCATGCTGGATCGACTCGATCGTTTGCGGCATGACGCCATCGTCAGCCGCTACCACGATAATCGCGATGTCAGTGACGCGGGCACCGCGGGCGCGCATTGCAGTAAAGGCCGCGTGCCCTGGCGTGTCAATGAAAGTGATCAGGCGTCCCGCCTGCTCAACCTGATACGCGCCAATGTGCTGCGTGATCCCACCCGCCTCACCCTCGGCGACGCGCG
>CAILQO010000098.1 GCA_903836285.1 uncultured Chloroflexota bacterium | reverse complement strand
CTCCCGATCCTCCTACGGAGGCGCAAGCTACTGCAACGGGGGAGGGGGTGGGCGCGCGCTCCGCGGATGCCGAGGGAAACCACGCCGTGCGATTACTCGACGCCGCGCGGCGCGGTGACCGTCGAGCGCTGGCGCGCGCGTTAACCACCGTGGAGACCGGTGGGGCAGCTGGTCGTGCGGTCGTTGCGGGGGCCTCACTGGTGGAACCAGGCCCAACGATCGTCGTCGGCATCACTGGGGCGCCGGGTTCAGGCAAGTCCACCCTCGTGTCCGCGCTCGCGCAGCAATGGCGTGCGAGCGAACCGCAGTCGACGATTGCCATTCTTGCAATCGACCCCAGCAGCCCGGTCTCTGGCGGCGCCGTGCTCGGTGATCGCGTGCGTATGGGGCCCCTCGCAGGTGACAGCGGCGTGTTCGTTCGGAGTGTCGCGGGTCGGGGGTCCGGCGATGGACTCTCCGATGCGGCGGACGACATGATCGCGATCCTGCGCGCAGTGGGATTCGGCGTCGTCTTCCTCGAGACCGTCGGGTCGGGTCAGGATGCCCTGGCAGTCGATGCCTTGGTGGATATCGTGGTGGTCGTCCACGCACCTGGACTTGGGGACTCGATTCAAGGGCTCAAGGCAGGGCTGGTGGACGTGGCAGACGTGCTCGTGGTGAACAAGGCTGACCTCGACGGGGCGACGGCATTGGCGTCGGCGCTACGGTTCGGACGGGGCGAGGATCCGACATGCCCGGTGCTGGAAGTTTCCTCGACCACGGGCGAAGGCATCGCGGGCCTACGCGAGGCGATCGTCGAAGCCTCAAACCGACCGCGCGACCCTTTCGCCCGGGCTCGGCGTGCAATCGGTCGGGCTGCGTTGGCGGTCGTGCGAACGCGAGTCGATGCCGGTCTAGACGAGCCGGTGACGGGGTCCGAACTTGTTCGCCGAGTTGCTTCCGCCCAGATGACCCCAACTGAGGCCGCCTATGTGATCCTTGAGGGAACCGCGCCGCATGGCACCGGTCTCCGGGGGAAGGTCCCCACGTCGGACCCTTCGAATGCCGACGGCGTCGAGGGGAGACAGGCTTGATGCGATGAGACGAGAACCGGCACGTCGACGGAGCCAGTCAGGCCCCCCTGCGATGGCGGATCCCGGAAATCGGTTCCCGTGGGAGCTTGCGCTTGGCGCCTTCGCAGCCGCCTCGATCCTGCTGTCCGTGGTGCTCGCCGCCGCGGGAAGCGGTGCTCCCGCCATTGTCCTCGCAATGCTCGGTGTTGGCCTGACTTCGTCAGCGGGGGTCGTGGCGTGGCGTGCGAACGGGATCAGCCGGCCAGGACGAGCGAGGCCTGCATCGACGGTCGACGTGCCACCTGCGTTTGATCGCCTCGAGGGACGCCCATCGACCACGCGCACTGGCGACGATGGAGCCGATTTCGACCTGTCCTCGATACCTGAGTTCCGGTCACGGCGCGAAGTGGCCTCAATCCCGGCCACGCCGAGGTCGCCAACGGTTGCGCCGGAAACCCCGGCGCGCCCGGTACCGGTGCCAGATGGTGCTGAGGCTTCGGTGCGTGCTTTCGCGGACGCGGCCGGCGCGGTGGCCGGGGCTGTCCTCATGCGCCGGGGCCGCCGCTTGGTCGCGGTGGCCGTGACCGGCAACTGGGGCGCAGCACGTGACGCTCGGCCTGGGTTCGGAGGAACCGGTTCGACATCCCTGCCGGTTGAGCCGTCAGGTGCGCCGGAGTTTCCGATTGACGACGCCCTTGCGGACGCCCTTGCGGCAGCACCCAAGGCGATGCCACTGGAACGATGGGAGGAACTCGCTGACGTGCCAACGGGGATGCTTCCCCTCCTGGCGCTCGGCGACCAAGGCGTGGCTGTCGTGGTTGCGACATCGCACCGGCGCAAGCTGCTGGCGCTGTGGGTTGCATCGGGTCGGGAAGGCTCGCGCCGCTACACCGACCGGGATATCGGGGCGTTTGAGACGGTTGCGCGCGAACGCGCGTCCATACTTGTTCCCGCGCTTCTCGACGGGTAGGGCCCCAAGCACTGCAGACCCCCGAATCGCGACTCGCTCACTCCGTCACTGTCATCCCTCCCCCGCCGGGTACAAGCCCGTGAGGAAGGGTGTGTTACGGAGTATCAATGGCGAGAGAGTGAACGCAAGTCGCTCGCCCTGACCTGAGAAGAGCGCAGGCGCAGCCTCTCGCCCGCGGCGGCACGGGACGCGGGTGAGTGCTATCCGGCAGCTTCGGCTGCGTCCCATTTCAGGTCCGGTTGGCGCGCCGCACGTACTTCGTCGAGTCGGCCAACGGGTGTGAGGTGCGGGGCGGTGAGGACGACGTCGGGGGTCTCGCGTGCCTCTCGGGCGACTTCGATGAGGGCGGCGGCGAAAAGATCCAACGTCTGCTTTGACTCCGTCTCGGTCGGTTCGATCATGATCGCTTCAGGCGCGATGAGTGGGAAGTACACGGTCGGCGGGTGATACCCGTGATCGATCAGGCGCTTCGCGATATCCAGAGTGCGCACGCCGTACTCGCGGAACGGTCGGCCATCGATAACGAACTCGTGCATGCAGGTCCGGTCCACGTAGTATTGGAAGTCGTCGGCAAGCAATGCCTTGAGATAGTTCGCATTCAGGACGGCGTTTGCACCAAGTTCGGCGAGGCCGTCGCCGCCAAGTTGCAGGATGTAGGCGTACGACCGCAGGACGGCATTGAAGTTGCCGTTGTAGGTGTGCACGCGCCCGATGGAGTCGGGGCGGTCGTGGTCGAGGCCGTACGTGCCGTCACGATGGCGCACGACAAGGGGTGCCGGCAAGAAGGGTTCGAGGTTCGCGGCGACGCAGATCGCGCCACCGCCCGGGCCACCACCGCCGTGAGGCACCGCAAACGTCTTGTGAAGATTCACGTGCAAGAGATCGACGCCGACGTCGCCCGGCCGGAGGCTGCCAACAAGGGCGTTGAGGTTGGCGCCGTCGCAGTAGACGAGGCACCCGACTTCGTGGGCGAGGCGACAGATCTCTTCGATCTTTGTCTCGAACAGGCCGAGGGTGTTCGGCAGGGTGATCATGATCGCCGCGCAATCGTCGTCAAGCTTCGCGCGGAAGTCCTCGAAGTCGAGTTCGCCGGTCTCGCGGTCGTGGCCGATCGTGATCGCCTCGTAGCCGGCCATGGCGGCGGTTGCGGGGTTCGTGCCGTGCGCCGAGTCCGGGATGAGGACCTTGCGTCGCATGCGGCCGGCCTTGAGGTGGTAGGCGCGAACCATCAGGATGCCAGTGAGTTCGCCGTGCGCGCCTGCAACCGGCTGCGTTGACACGCCGGGAAGGCCGGTGATCTCCCCGAGTTGGGCCTGGATGTGGTGCAGGACGTGCAGCGCGCCCTGCACCGTCGACTCCGGCTGCAGCGGGTGCAGGTTGCGGAAGCCCGACAACGCGGCGACCGTCTCGTCAACCTTTGGGTTGTACTTCATGGTGCAGCTGCCAAGCGGGT
>CAILQO010000097.1 GCA_903836285.1 uncultured Chloroflexota bacterium | reverse complement strand
CGGGTTTCGGGTCGCTTGGCTTGATGACATCCGTCTTGGTGAACCCAGACGGAAAGTACGAATACGAGGCCGCCCACGGCACTGTGACGCGCCACTTCCGTCGTCACCAGAAGGGTGACGAGACGTCCACGAACTCCGTCGCGTCAATCTATGCCTGGACCGGTGCGATCGCCCGTCGGGGCCAACTCGACGGCTCGCCTGAAGTCGTCGCGTTCGCCCACGCTCTTGAGCAGTCAGTGATCGAGACAATCGAAGGCGGCACGATGACGAAGGACCTTCTCGCCCTGACGACGACGCCCAATCCGAAGGGGGTTGACACGTGGGCGTTCATGGACGCGGTGGCAGCCCGCCTGATCACGCACCTGTAAGCACATCGCGGCACGCCGCTCCGGAGCCAGACGTGGACCTATTCGAATACCAGGGCAAGCAGTACTTTGCGCGCTACGACATTCCCGTCTCCCCGGGTGGTGTCGCGACGACCGTTGACGAAGCCGTCGCACAGGCTGACGCGGCCGGCTACCCGGTCGTCATCAAGGCGCAAGTGCAGGTCGGCGGGCGCGGCAAGGCGGGCGGGATCAAGTTAGCCACCAACGCCGGTGAGGTCCGCCTGCACGCGGGAAACATCCTTGGCATGGACATCCGGGGACACATCGTCCACAAGGTATGGGTCGAGAACGCATCCGATATCAAGAAGGAGTACTACGCATCGTTCACCTTGGACAGGGGAGCACGAAAGCACCTCGCCATGGTCTCGGCACGCGGGGGAGTGGATATCGAGCAGGTCGCCGCTGAAGAACCTGAAGCCATCGTGCGCCGCCACATCGACCCTGCTGCTGGTCTCTCCCACGACGATGCGCTGGAGATCGTCAAGGATGCGCACCTCGACGAGGAGGCACAGGCAGGTGCCGCGGACATCCTGGTCAAGCTCTACCGCTGTTACGTCGAAGGTGACGCGGATCTCGCCGAAATCAACCCCCTGATCCTGACCCCAGACGGTCGCGTCCATGCTCTGGACGCAAAGGTGAGCCTCGACGGGAATGCAGCCTTCCGCCATCCCGAGTGGGCCGCCTTCGAGGGAACCGAGTCGGACGATCCGCGTGAACAGATGGCGCGCGAACGCGGCCTCCAGTACGTCGGCCTCGACGGAAGCGTCGGCATCATCGCGAATGGGGCTGGCCTCGCAATGAGCACCCTTGATGTCGTAAATCAGGTGGGCGGGTCCCCAGCGAACTTCCTGGACATCGGCGGCGGGGCAAGCGCCGCCGTCATGGCAAATGCGCTCGAGCTCGTGAACGCCGACCCAAAAGTTCGGGCGATCTTCATCAACATCTTCGGCGGGATCACCCGCGGCGAGGAAGTCGCGAACGGAATCGTCACCGCCCTCGGACGCGTCACCATCAGCTCGCCAATCGTCATCCGCCTCGACGGCACGAATGCCGCCGAGGGGCGGGCAATCCTCAAGGACCACGAGTCTGATCGACTAATGTCGCGCCCGACCATGGTCGAGGCCGCCCGCGTCGCCGTTGCACTCGCCCGGGCTTAGCCCACTGTCGACCAAGGACACCGACCATGAGCATCTTCGTCGACGAGACGACGCGCGTCGTCTACCAGGGCCTAACCGGCAGCGCCGGTCGCTTCTACGGTCTACGGAACCGGGCCTACGGCACGCAGGTCGTGGCGGGCACTAACCCGAAACGGGCGGGTGAGGACGTCGAGGGAATCCCCGTCTTCGCCACCGTCGGCGACGCCCGCGCCGCAACCGGTGCCAATGCGTCGTGCATCTTCGTCCCGGCCCCGGGCGTCGAGAGCGCGGTCATGGAGGCCGCGGAGGCTGGGATCGAATTCATCGTCGTGATTACCGAAGGGGTTCCTGCAAAAGATGAGGCGAGGTTCTTCAACCGCCTTCATCACGAGTTTCCGAGTACCCGGCTCCTCGGGCCGAACTGCCCCGGAATCATCAGCCCCGGCAAGTGCAACATCGGCATCACCGCAGGCGAGATTGCTACTGGGGGAGGTCCGGTTGGAATCGTGTCCCGCTCCGGCACCCTGACGTACCAAGCGCTTTATGAGCTGACCCAGAAGGGAATCGGCCAGACGACGTGTGTTGGCATCGGCGGTGACCCAGTTCCTGGGACCAACTTCATCGACTGCCTCGAGGCCTTCCAGCGCGACCCAGACACCAAGGCAGTGATGATGATCGGCGAGATCGGCGGCTCCGAAGAGGAAAAGGCCGCGGATTTCATCAAGCATGAGATGACGAAGCCGGT
>CAILQO010000096.1 GCA_903836285.1 uncultured Chloroflexota bacterium | reverse complement strand
TTCGGGCAGTGTGCAGGCGCCGACCCATGTCCTCGCCACGACCGGGATAACGCGTCTCCAAGACCTGCCGAAGGCGGAGTTCGACGTGGCTATGGATGTCCTCGCCGATCGGAACGAGGCGATGACGTGCGTCGTCGATTTCGGCGAAGACGGTGCGTAGCCCGTCCTCGATCGCCGCGGCGTCTGCCGGCGGCATGATGTCGGGCACAGCGATTGCAAGCATCCGCACGTGCGCGATGCTCCCGGTGACGTCCTGGCGGTAGAGGCGCCAATCGAACCGGATGCTCGCGGTGTAATCGAAGACGTCGCGATGGAGGGTGGCGCCGGTGACCGTGCCAAGGCTTCCCAGATCGGCGAGGTCCGGCATCTCGGCGACGTCGATGGCGGATGCGCCGCCGGGCAAGTCGATGGCCATTCGTTGCCTTTCAAGGTCAGATGAAGGAGATAGTGGTCGCCGGGTCGGTCATGATAGGCGTGGCGCAACGGCCGCCCTGCGGCGCGACGCCGGCAATGGCGGCTGCCCCTTCCCCGGAGCGACCGGTACGCGAAACGGCGACGTTCGTAACGGTCGAAGCGTCCCCGTGTGCCCGACGAACTATCTGGCGCAGGCGCGGCCAAAGATGTCGAGGAATCGGTCGCAGTCGTCGCGCGTCACGATCAGTGGAGGAGCGATACGGATCGTGTTCGCGGACGTGCGGTTCACCAAGAGGCCGTCGTTGCGGCACTTGTCGAGGATCGCGCCCGCGCGGTCTTCGTCGAACTCAATGCCCATCCACAGGCCCGACACCCGAATCTCAGAGATGCCGACGTCCCCCTCGGCTTGAAGCGACTTCAGTCCGGCGTGCAGGTGGTCGGTCATCGCGCGCACATTTGCGAGCAAATCGGTGTCGAGGATTGCGCGTACGACCGCCAGCGCGGCGGCGCAGACGAGGGGACTTCCTGAGTACGTGGAGCCGTGGTCGCCCGGAGTGAACACGGCGGCGTGCTCCTTCGCGAGGCACGCCGCGATCGGCAGCCCGCCCCCCAGCCCCTTGGCAAGGGTGATCACGTCCGGCTCAATGCCGTACGCCTCGTATCCGTACAGGTAGCCCATCCGTCCGATGCCGGATTGCACTTCGTCAAGGATCAGCAAGATGCCGTGGTCGTCGCACAACTTCCGTACACCGTGCAGGTACTCGACTGTTGCCGGGTGGATGCCGCCTTCGCCGAGAACCGGCTCCAGCATGACTGCCGCCACCTTCGGGGTGATGGCCGCGCGCATCGCCTCTAGATCATTGAATGGCACGTGCCGGAACCCTTCCGGCATGGGGTCGAACGCTTCCTGGTAATGCCGGTTGCCGGTGGCAGCAAGCGAGGCGAGGGTACGCCCGTGGAAGCTCCCGAGGGCAGTGATGATCTCGAATGCGCCGTCACGGTGGAGCTTGCCCCACTTGCGGGCAAGCTTAATTGCACACTCGTTGGCCTCGGCACCGGAGTTGGCGTAGAAGATGCGGTCGAGGCAAGAGTTATCGATAAGCAGGCGTGCGAGTTCCAGTTGGGGCACGGTGTGATAGATGTTCGACGTGTGGATGAGCGTCGACGCTTGCGCGGTGATCGCTTCGACGATTGCCGGGGCGCAGTGTCCCAGGGCATTGACCGCGACGCCGGCAAGGAAATCGAGGTATTCGCGGCCGGTGTCGTCCCAAACGCGCACGCCCTCGCCGCGAACCAACGTGATGGGTTGGCGCGCAAACGTCCGCATGTAGAGTTCGCGTTCGATTGCGGGTGCGTCGAAGTGGGTCGCGGTTCCGGTGGCGACGGCCATCGAGCGGTCTCCTCGTAGTGGGGCGTTACCGACCGGCGCGGTGCCGGACAGAGTGCGTGGCCAGTATATGAATCGAGCGACCGCGGAGCGGACCGCCCGCCTATGCGGTGATGGTCGTCCCGTTGCCAATCTCGCCACGTATGTGGATGCCGATTGCGCCCGGATCAGCCCCATCCGCGATGACGGCACGCGCGCCGCCGTCAACGGCACGGAGGCACGCCTGGACTTTCGGGATCATGCCCCCGGCTATCGTGCCGTCGTCCCGCATCGCCTTTACCTGCGCGGCGGTCAGGTGCCCGGACACTTGGCCGGAGGCATCCTTCACCCCCGGGACGTCGGTGAGGAAGATCAGCAAGGCGGCGCCGACGGCACGCGCGATGTCGCCGGCGACGGTATCGGCGTTGATGTTGAGCAACCCCTCGTCTCCAAGGGCGATTGGCGCAACGACGGGCAAGTAGCCGGCCGAGATAAGCGCAAGCGCGGGGGTCGGGTCGACCGAGACGACCTCACCGACGAAACCCAAATCCGGGCTGGTAAGGCGTCGCGCACGAATCCACCCGCCGTCAGCGCCGGCAAGGCCAACCGCCGGCGTGCCCGCCAAGTTCAGCGTCGCGACCAGCTCCTTGTTGACCTTGCCCGCGAGTGCCATGGTCGCCACGTCAAGGGTTTCGGCATCGGTCACCCGTAACCCGTCGACGAAGGTCGGCTGCTTGCCGATGCGCTTGAGCCACTCGGTGATCACCGGCCCGCCGCCGTGCACGAGGATCGGTTGGATCCCTGCCTCGCGGGCCTCGGTCAGGTCGCGTAACACGGCTTCCCGGTGAGGCAAGGCCGCGCCGCCCAACTTGATCACTACAGGCCGCCCGGTCATTGCGCCCATCGCCTACCTTCCCTGTTGCCCCGTAGGTTCCTTGCGCGCGTCTTGGACCACGCCGCCCCTCAGCAGCGAAGTCCGGACGTCTGGCTACGTCGTGTAGTCGCTGTTCAGGCGGACATAGTCGGGCGTCAAGTCGCATCCCCACGCGGTCGCCGACTCAT